>NZ_JBHIPD010000004.1:0-130864 GCF_042195865.1 Bartonella sp. AP36NXGY
AATCTTAAGATATGGGGTGAATAACCCCATTATCTGTGGATAACTTTCTCTCTCTTCTCTCTCATTCTTTCTCAATAAGAGTCATAAATTATCACATAAAAAATTGTATAATAAAATATTGTTTTCTATAAATAAAACATCTTTCTAAATGAACCAAAATGTGGTTAATAAATGATTATGATTTGTTTTTATAGTGAAAGGATTTTAGAATGACAGAAAATGATATTCTTTTAACAGACCGTGAAAGTGCAAAATTGCTTCATATGAGTGTCTCAACTTTCCGCCGTCATGTAACCAATGGCTCTTTGCCAAAACCTTTAAAATTTGGTTTTTTATCGCGTTGGTTACAATCAGATCTTATCAATGTCATTGAGCAAGCAAAACAGCAACGTTATAATGACGCGGCATAAAAAGAAAGCCTTGTCACGTAAGAACGGACAAGGCTTTCTCAAACTCATCAACCTGGAGCTTTATTTGGTGTAAATTCAAGGCTTTCTCTGCTGAAGCAAGACTTAAGGCTGGCATTCAAGTTGTTCTGAATGCTTTTTACAATAAGGGCTATTTAAGCGTCTCTCAACACTTCGCTGAGGCATGACAGCACCAGGACGACATATGGGAAGATTGTCCGATTTATGGTTTTCACACCATTCTTGTATTGTAAAGCTAGGACGAAAACCTGATTGCGCCATACACATTTCAATACTGGCAAATTGATTCAAATCTAGCGCCACAACCTTATTAAGGTCCGGTACTCCACATTCTAAAAGTATTTTATTTCTCCATAATGCTGGAGAAAGTGAGGGAATTGAGTTAACACATCCAGTGATACTTAACAGAGCTATACAACTCAACAGTTTTAAGATTTTCTTCATTCTTCCCCTCTTTCAATGGATTTATTTACAATAAAAAAGCTCATAAGCCTGTTGATATTTCCTGTCACCGCTTCATTAAAACAACGGTGAACAATATTGAAATGGTTAGTTGAGGAAACAATCCCGTCATTTCAAGCAAAGCAAGGATGAGGGATTGTTGACCATCACAAACAGCAAAACTTAAGGTTGGCATTCATCCGCATTTTTATATTTTTTACAAAACGGGCTGTTTAAGCGCTTTTCGACACTTCTCTTCGGGATGACAGCACCAGCCTGACAAATGGGGAGGTTTTCCTCTTTAAAAGTATAACACGGCTTCCCTCCCCCTTTATAACGGAATCCTGCTTGAATCATACATGTATAAGTTGTTGCTTTTGCATTGATGCTCTGCTTTCTATTTTCTGAATCAGGATCGATAAGACTCGGCATTCCACATTCTAATAAGGCTTTTCCTACCTCAGTAGAATCCGCACCTGACTTCTCCCACATACTCACGTATCCTGGAGCAGGTTTGTCAATGTTTTCAATGTCACATCCAGTAACCGTTAACAAAATGAGCAGGCTTAATAAATTAAACAACATTTTCATTTTTTGTTCCCTGTTCTCGTTGAATAAAGTTTGTTAAAACTAAATGAACCGTAATTCCATCTACACGCATCACTCGCATCAGCATAACAATTATGGGGGCTCGGGTTAAGGCCCAAGACCGCTCTCCCCATCTCTCTGAGAGGATTAGTTGCTATAGTAAATAAACTGTTTGCTGCAAATATCATCATATAAAAAGGATTTTTTATACCTTTCTCCAAAAGTGAAAAATCTAGATTTAAAGGTGCCTTATAAGCCGTAGGCCAATTGTAACCAATCACTGTACTAATGGGGTCTAACATATGACCTTGTATGTAGATATAATTTTTTTCGCCATCGCTTAGATAATCTACTGTATTGGCCATCGATTGCATGTGAGCAGCCGCTCCAACAAGATAGAAGTCTGTTTTCTTGGCTACACTGTGGATACCATGTTCTTGCAAGTCATTTGCTCCATTGCGTATTGTTAAGGTACCCCGGCTATGCCCACTAACAATAGCATTGTCATTGCCATAACGATAGATAAAATCTTGGAACTTCTTGGTCGAATTACTCAATCCCCAAGTGCTACCCTCCCAAAACTTTTGATAATATGCTACCCCTAATTCTACCAGCACATCATCAGCTTGGGGAAAGTATGTAAAATAAAGGGGACCATTTTTATTAACAGCCAATTGGACAGCATTACCCGCAGCATCATCTGGTGAATTAAAAATGCCATTGTAGAACATATAAACAGCACCATTAGGGCCTTTTTGTAAATGCTTTTCTTCCTCTGGCTTTAAAAAGTGATACAGAGTGATATATTTTCCATCACTGCCTTTTATAGGTTTTCCATTTTCATCGGTTAAATAGAGGACATTGCCATTTTCATCATGCGCAACCTCACCCACTGGATGGTCAACATAAAATGCCATTTTACGAACCCCATCCCATATATCAAACCATTCATCTACCCATTTATTTCTCATACCTAAACGATTACGCAATATATCCTCAAGCGGTGCGACATCTAGCTGTCCTACTGCCTGGTGGGCTGTAGCGGTGTTGCGGTTGAGTGCACCAATGATTTGTCCAGCATCTTGCCCCATCGCCCTCTGTCCAGTTATATCAGTAAGGATGATAGTCCCATCACTGATAGCAGATTTGGTTTCTCCTTCTGCTGCATCCTTGGCTTTGCCGTGATTTAAAACATTCTTGGCAATGTTTTTTATCGTGTCGTTCCCAGAAATGCTAAACCCATGGCTGCTGGCTTTAGCATGGGCACTGTTGCTGATATCACTGGTGCTAATGCTTCCTGTGGTCAGGCTGTTTTTGTCCGCCGAGGCTGTGCTTTCAATAATACCTCCGGTCAGCGTTGTTTTGTCTTTAACAATGATATTAAAGCCGCCATCACCCGCTTTGATGCCTGATTGCTCCACAACACTATGATAATCACTAGAGGATTGATCCTTTTGGAAAGAGGCGCTCATGGCCCCCCCACCACCCGTTTGTCCAGCACCAAACCCAACAGAAACAGAGTTTTGCTTACTGGAAGTTTGTCCCGTATCACTGCGGCTGGTAATGGCAAAATCACCCCCTACTTCCATTTCTACACGCTCTCCAGAAACCACGGCGCCTGCCAATGTGGTGTTTGCCCCACTCGTGGTATGAACAGTGCCGGTGCCTATAATATGGCTGTTTTTGTGTTGAACTTCCTCACTGGAACCTTCCCCTTGACTAAAAGCAGCACTGCCCGTTGCCCCTGCGCCACCCGTGCCATAACCGGTGCCAACACTCATTGAAGCACTTTCACTGCTGTTTTGTGTGCTTTGCGTGTTTTGTGCACTTTCAAAGATGATATCTTTACCTGCTTCCATGGTGATCTTTCCGCTCTGTGCATCATTTTCCAGCACATAGATTGGATTGGTACCAGCGATAATATCAGCGCCAACACCATGAATGCTGCCTTATTTAAAGTGCCACCCGCTTGAATAAAGAAGGAGACGGCTTTGATCCCCTACTTCATTCGTGATTTTATCCAACGACCTTTTAACGATGGGGAGGACGCTTTGGTGATCGCTTTTGTAAAGCTTTTTGCTTTTGCTGACGTTTTCTTTCATCCTCAAAATGCGTTAGTAAAGCCCGTTCCTGTTTCGTTTTGTTGGTCACACCAAAGGTGTCATTGTCCATAAATTGCTGATATCCTGCTATCATTAAATTGCTTAGGAATGAGCCACTTTTGGGAGGTTGTGTAAAATAGATCCCTTTTGAATCTTGCAGTTTATATCGGAAACCTGCTTTTTTCATGCACTCATAAACTGAGGCAAATTCACTCGCATACGAATTCATATCACTAGAAGAAGCATAAACCGGTTTCCAGCCACATTTTGATAAGGATTGTTGGATCATCGCTTTATCGACACCTGGTTTTTCCCATAATGCTAAAGTTGATGGAGGAGGTTGGTTAACACATCCAGCTGTATTTAAGAGAGCTATGCAACTCAATAGTTTTAAGATTTTCTTCATTATTCCCCTCTTTCAATGGATTTATTGACAATAAAAAAGCTCATAAGCCTGTTGATATTTCCTATCACCGCTGCTTAAAACAACGGTGAACAATATTGAGATGATTGGTTGAGAAAACAATCCCGCCGTTCCAAGCAAAGGCAAGGATGGCAGATTGTTGATCATCACCAATAGAAACACTTAAGGTTTGCATTCAGGTGCGTTTTTATATTTTTTACAAAAAGGGCTGTTTAAGCGCTTCTTGACACTGCGCTGTGGAACAACAGCGCCTGGACGACAAATGGGCAAGTTTTCAGCTTTATGATTTCCACACCAGCCTCCCCCCACATCATATTTATAGCGAAATCCCGCTTGGAGCATGCAAGCATCAATGGTTGCATTTGCATTATTACTGAGCTTTCTACTTTCTGGATCCTTATCATAAGGGGTTGGCATACCACATTCTAATAATGCTTTTCCTATTTCAGTAAAATCTGCTCCTGGCTTCTCCCAAGCCCCTATAGAAGATATGGGAGTTTTATTAAACTGGCACCCAGCTATACTCAATAGAGTTATCGCACTTAATAATTTTAAGATTTGTTTCATTTTTTACTCCATGATTTACTTGAAGGAACTTGTTCACGATGAGATGTGCCGTAAAGCATGTTGCACATACGCCCCGCATCTCCAAGACAGGTATGGGAGCTTATGGGATTTGTAGCCACTCTCAACCATTCTGTCCAAACGTTACTGCCAGCAGGGAGTGTCCCGTAGGTATAGCAATTGCCGCCAATAGTGGTTTGTTTGCCATCACTCACATAACCTAACAGACCGGATGCAACTAAAGCATTAAAGGCTGGTCCATAGAAATTGATATTCGTGTTGTCGGCTATCCCGTGCACACCTTCTTGTTTGAAAGAATTCAGCATATTCCCCAATGTCATTGTCCCGCGACTATGTCCATAAAGTTCTAACCCTGTAATACCATGGCTATACACCAAATCTTTCGCTTCTTGTGTGGAATTGGTCAAACCCCAAAAGTTATTTTCCATAAACTTCTGGTAGCCTGCTACCAGAAGTTCTGAGATAGCAGAATCGGCTTCTGGGAACACAACAAAATAAAGCGGATTATTTTTATCCTTCGCATGTTGCTCTGCATAAACAGCGGCTTCCTCTGGTGGAGTAAAGATGCCATTAAAGGACACATGCACCTTGCCATCAGCACCTTCTTGCAAATGCTTCTTTTCTTCATCCGTTAAATAATGTGCGTGAGGAAACAATCGCGCCATTCCAAGCGAAGGCAAGGATGGCGGATTGTTGATCATCACTAGCAAGACTTAAGGTTTGCATTCAGGTGCGTTTTTATATTTTTTACAAAAAGGGCTGTTTAAGCGCTTCTTGACACTGGGCCTCGGGATCACAGCGCCTGGACGACAAATGGGAAGGTTTTCGGCTTTAAAAGTATAACACCATCCACCCTCATGTTCATTTTCATAATGGAATCCTGATTGAACCATACACGCATGAATTGTTGCCCATGCATTGATACTAAGCTTTCTGCTTTCTGGATCGGTATAATAAGGTGTTGGCATTCCACATTCTAACAAGGCTTTTCCTACCTCTGTAAAATCTGCTCCTGATTTCTTCCACGCTGCCACCTCTCCTAGAGGAGGTTTATCGATATTACATCCAGTTATAATTAACAAAGTTACAGTGCTTAATAATTTTAGAGTTTGTTTCATTTTTTACTCCGTGATTTACTTAAAGGAAATTGTTCACGATGAGATAAACCATAATCATATCTACATTGTGGACTCGCATCTCCAAGACAAGTATGGGAGCTTATGGGATTCATGATCACTCTCCACCATTCTTTCCACATGTTACTACCAGCAGGTATTGTCTCGTAGGTATAGCCATTGCCGCCAATAATTCTGCTTACAAAGTCATATCTATTCCCATCAAAACCAATAGTGGTTTGTTTGCCACCACTCACATAACCTAACAGACCGGATGCCGCCAAAACATTAGCCGCTGGTCCATAGAAACTGATCGTTGTATTGCCAGCTACATCATTTACACCTTCTTGTTTGAAAGAATTCATCATATTAAAGCCTGTCAAACTGCCACGACTATGGGCATCAAAATGCAATCCTGTGTTACCATAGCGAGACATTATATCTTTTGCTTCTTGTGTGGAATTGGTCAAACCCCAAAAGTTATTTTCCATAAACTTCTGATAGCCCGCGACCAGAAGTTCTGAGATAGCAGAATCGGCTTGAGGGAACACAACAAAATAAAGCGGTACATTTTTATTCTCCGCATGTTGCTCTGCATAAACAGCCGCCTCATAGGGTGGTGTAAAAATGCCATTGAGGGACACATGCACCTTGCCATCAGCACCTTCTTGCAAATGTTGCTTTTCTTCATCCGTTAAATAATGAAACTTAGGAATATTTTGTCCACGAGCATCTCTTATAGGTACCCCATTTGCATCTATTTCATAGATTGTATTGCCATTTTCATCACGGTCGACCACGGCAATGGGGTGCTCTTTGATAAACATGGTTTTATAGGAATCATCGCTGTATTTAAACCCCTCTTCTAAGAGTTGCGTTACCATTTCACGGTTTTCATGGACGATTTGTTCCAGCTTGCCTACATCGAGCTGTTGTACACCCTTATGGGCGCTAGCAGTATCCCGATTAAGGGAGGCTATGGCTTGTTCCACGTCTTGTCCTGTCAACGCCTTCTGCCCTGCTTCATCAGTAATGACGATAGTGCCATTGCTGATAGCGGATTTGGTATATCCTTCCTCTGAATCTTTAGCTTTTGAATGATCTAAGACATTTTTAGCAATGTTTTTCCCGACACCATATTTGCCCTGATACATCGGACCACCCGCAGAAATGCTTAAACCTTAACTGCTGGCTTGCGCATGCGCACTGTTGCTGATATCACTGGTACTAATGCTTCCTGTGGTCAGGCTGTTTTTTTCTGCCGGCGCGGTGCTTTCAATAATACCTCCGGTCAGCGTTGTTTTATCTTTAACGTTGATCTTAAAACCACCATCACCCGCTTTGATGCCTGATTGTTCCACAACACTATGATAATCACTAGAGGATTTATCCTTGTTCAAGGAAATATTGGTTGTGGCTGTACCATCCTTTTCTCGGCTATTATAACCAATGGAAACAGAGTTTTGCTTGCTGGAACTGTGTCCCGTATCACTGCGGCTGGTAATGGCAAAATCACCCCCTACTTCCATTTCTACACGCTCTCCAGAAACCACGGCGCCTGCCAATGTGGTGTTTGCACCACTCGTTGTGTGAACTGTGCCGGTGCCAATAATATGGCTGTTCTTCTGGTGAACCTCCTCACTGGAACCCTTGCCTTTACCAAAAGAAGCATTCCCCATCCACCCTGTACCACCGGTACCATAACTATACCCAACATTCATCGAAGCGCTTTGCGTGTGGTTTTCTGTGCTTTGCGTATTTTGCGCACTTTCAAAGATGATATCTTTACCTGCTCCCATGGTGATATTCCCGCTCTGTTCATCATTGCTTTGCATCGGGTTTGTACCAGCGATAATATCGGCTCCAACACCATGGATGCTGCCTTTGTGGGCTTGCATATTAACAGCGCGTCCTGCTTCTATTGTACCTGTTACCGCGGTAGAAGTCTGAACAGAGGCTTCTGCCTTCTCTGTCTTAAAGCCCACGGTTACGCTAGCAGAAACATCAGCAATATCACGAATAGACTGTTTAAGGTTTCCACCCTTCATCTCATTATAAAGACCTTTGCCTTTGCTATAGAGATCATAGCCTTTTAGACCAGCAATAAGACCATTGCCGATTTTGTGTTTTGTATCCCCATGACCAAAACGTTTGACTGCATCCCTTACATCTTGTACAGCACCAAGAATGCCCACATTGACAGAGCCTGTCACACCAGCAAAAGACTTTTCATGCTTTTCTTTTGCGTTAGAGGTATCATAGCTTTCTGATAGGGTGATATTATTGCCGGCATCCATGTTGACATCACGATCCGCCGAAACAATGGCTGCTTGTAAATTCACATCATTGTCAGCAGTAATCTGCACATCTTGGCGTGCCGTGATGTGTGATTGTGTGGAAGTGGTTTCCCATTGATCGCCCGTATCTTTGGCGCTTGCAATTCCAACACCTACAGAAGCACCGCTGTTGCTCTTTTCAAACTGAAACCCAAAGCCTTCCCGTTCTTCTACAGAGTTTGACTTATGGCTATTATGACCAACAAGCACATTCACATCATGCGCTGCGGTAAGATTAACATTTTCCCCTACAAGATCAGAGCCAACAATTTTCACATCTTTTTTCTTGGCAGTGATGGTGATCGTACCATCCGCATTGAGAGAAGAACCTTGATGCTCAAAACTCTCTTCATTTTCTGTCTTTCCCTCACTCCCGTATATCGACACAAAGCCCTTACCTGATCCCACACCAAAACCTGTTTCATGGGTCTCTGAATGGCTTTTATGGTGATCTGTCATGCCATCAATCGTCACATTTTCTCCGCTCACATTGATATCTTGACCGGAAAGAAGATGAGAAGCAGAAATCTTGGCTTCTCCTTGTGCGTCTAACACGATGTTTCCCGTCGCCCCAAGGATAGAGGAGACCGTTGTGGTATGCGATTGAGATGTATCGGACGATTCCTCATGCAAAAAGCCACTTGATGACGATTGTGCTTGCTGATCCAAGTGTTCTTGGGCGCCTTTGATAGTAATCTTTCCCCCAGAGTGAATGGTAATATCCGCTTTTTTCTGATCTCCTAGTGCTTTCTCTCCTGACGTTTCCTCTGCCTTACCGGCTATGAGCGTCGAGGCGACAACTTCCGTGTTATTTCCTGAGTCAATGGCAATGCCTTCACCCCCTGTTATGCTCGACCCCACAACTTGGCGCACATCCATCTTGTTATGCTCAGATTTGCTGCTACTAAATGCTCCACCGTCTTTATGGTACGACATCTCATACTGTAAGCTATCCTCTGCATTATTGATCAGGACATCGTTGCTGGCTTTCAGCCCCACCTTGCCATCAGCCGCAATGGAACTACCTGTGATGCTAAGATCATGCGATTTGCCATCCTGCCCTGCAATGACAGTGGTGTCACCTCCCGATTTTATCGAAGAGCCAACGGCATGAGAGGCTTGCATGTCCACTTTCGTGTTTTTGGTGCGAAGATGATATTCCATCTCATCGTTTCTCACCCCTATTGTTACCTCCCCTTGGGCGCCAAGAGCAACATTACCCTTGGCATCTATATCGGAAGCAGCCATATGGATATCGCCACCCGATAGAACAGTGGTCTCTTTTCCAGAACTTAAATGAGAGCCATTGTGCACGGCGACATGAAAGGTTTGATCCCCGCGATGACTATTGGTACTGTTGCGTGTGGCATCAATCGAAACATTCCTCTCAGCTTGCAAGAGAAGTTTATCCTTTGTTTGAACATCAGAGCCTAAAATATTCAAATCTTTTCCAAAGACATAAGTGAGATTGATGTACTTTGAAAAATATTTATTTAAAAAAAATGTGTGAATACACAACAACAAGTATATTCCGTTTAGGGCGTTCTGTTTTGCATGAGGAGTATGATCCCATTAAAAATGAAGAAATTAAGAGGAATAAAATAGAGAGATAATAAAATAAAGGCCCCGTTAAACGAGGCCTTAGTATTTTTTGTGCTGATAATTTCATTTTTACGAAATTAGAATTTGTAAGCGACACCTACACGGAAGTCATTGGTTTTGTAGTTGAATTCACGTGTATCGTTGGCGAATTTCTTTTTACCAAAATCGGAGTAACGGTATTCAGCACGTAAAAGAACGTTGTCGGTCATTGCAAAGTCAACTCCACCACCAATAGTGAAACCAACCATTGTCTTCGTGTCATCAGCCCAAGTACCACCAGTCAAATCTATGGCTTGCTTAGCCCCTGCCTCTGGCACTTTTCCATCCCCGCCAGCTTTCTGCTCAACTTTAGCTCTCTCTCCTTTTCCTGCAACGGATTGAATGCCCTGCACCTGCGCATAGGCAATACCACCAGCAACATAAGGCATAATACGGTCAACAGCAGCAAAACCGATACGGACACGTGTCGCACCAGACCATTTTTCTTTGTAACTGTGCGTTTCTGTTACCTTGTCACCGTTTTCAAACCGTTGCTGACCTTTTAATTCAACCTTAGCTTTTTCAAGGGCATCATTAAAATTTGCTGCATCTTTTTCAGTAAGGGTCAATTCACGGGCTTTTTTTGATTCTTCACGGTCTGCCCAAACTGCATCGGTTTCAACACCGAGAACGAGACCATTTCCGAGGTCTACGTTAGATCCGGCATAAATGCCACCCATGAAACCAGAAGGACTAGGTGTGTTATCTTTTTTGAAAAGTTCTTTGTCTGCTCCTGGAATAGTTACTTTAGTTTTACTCGAAAAGTTGCCAACTTGACCACCAAGATAAAAACCTGTCCAAGAAAACGAAGGGGCTGCTGCAATAACTGCTGGTGCAACTTCATGAGGGATCACCACGTCAGCAGCTTGTGCTGCAGAAACTGAAATTAAAGCGGCAATAGAAGTTGCTATTAAAGATTTTGTATTCATAATTTTGCTCCTAAATTAACTATAAAATGACCTTACAAGATTATAGATAGAAAAGCTGTAGTAAAAATGTCACAACCATACAAATAAACACCCAGAAAACCAGTGGTTTGATCAAAGTCAAGATCTCTTAAAAATTTAATTTTTTATTAATACTTTTTATTCATAATTGTACTTTTGATGAAATTAGAACTTGTAAGCGACATCTACATGAAAGTCATTGCTTCTGTAGCCTAGTTTAAGGTAATCCTTTTTAAATTCCTTCTTACCAAAGTCTGAGTAACGGTATTCCGTACGAAGCAGAATATAATTTGTCATCGCGAAATCTATATCACCACCAAGAGTGAAATCCACCATCGTTTTTGTTTTATCAAATACCGTAGCAGAAAATGCTTTACTTGGGTTATCATTTGCCGATTTTTTTGTTCCTGAAATTTTACCAACACCCTGTATTTACGCATAAGCAATACTATCGGCAACATAAGGCATAATACGATCAGCGACGGAAAAACCAACACGAACCCGTGTTGCACCAAACCTTTTTTCTTTGAAACCAATGCGATAAACTGCTGTGTAACCCTTTTGAAACTTTTCATTTTCATCCAATGTAACACCAGCATCTTCAAATTCATCATTAAAATCATCAATCGTAAGAATCTTTGAGACCGTCTTCGTCTCTCCTCAGTCTGCCCAGACTGTATCAGTTTCAACACCTAGAATGAGGACATTTCCAAGATCTACGTTGGAACCTAAATAAATACCACTTATGAAACCGGAAGGCATAGGTAGTGCATCTTTATCTGAAGTTTTTTCTTTTGTCTCAAAATCAAATACATAAACTTTGACTTGAAAAGTTGCCAACTTAACTACCAAGATAAAAACCTGTCTAAGAAAACGAAAGAGCTATGATAACTGTTGGAGCTGTTTTACGAGGAATGACAATATCAGCAGCTTGTGCCACAGAAGCTGTAGTCATAGCGATAACAAAAGTTGTTACTAAAGATTTTGTATTCGTAAACTTTGCGCCTCATTTATTTAGAGGATAATGCTACAAGATTACATAAAGAAAAGCTGTCGTAAAAAATAATACAGTCATAGAAAATGGAGGATGCGCTCAAAACAAAATCGCTGCATGACTTTACAACGCTATTAACTTCACTCCGTACGAGAATTCGTAAGTTAACTTATCGATTTTGAATGTAATTCTTGTCTGTCGTTTATGAAAATATTTTTATATCTCCAATAAATATGGAGTGAGTAATAATATAACAACAGAAAATAATAGAGGCTCTGTCAAAGACAGAGCCTCTTGGAAGTTTATTTCGTTTTTTACGAAATTAGAATTTGTAAGCAACGCCAACGCGGAAATCATTGACTCTGTATTGAAGTTCAGCTGTGTCTTTAAAATATTTCTTTTTACCGTAGTCTGAGTAACGGTATTCTGCACGCAACAGAACATTGTCTGTCATTGCGAAGTCAACACCAGCACCAAGGGTGAAACCAACGAGGGTCTTTGTTTCATCATATACGTTACCAGAAGCAATAACCTTATTAGCATCCTTACCAGCATTAGCATCTTTTTTCACTTCAAGTGCGGAAATGCCCTGCATCTGCGTATAAGCAACACCACCAGCGATATAAGGCATGATACGATCAGTAGCAAAACCTATACGAACGCGTGTAGCACCAGACCACTTTTCTTTCATAGTAATACTTTCGATGTATTCATCCCCGCCTGCAACTTCTAGACCATCGTTCTTTTTGATCTTAGCATCATTGAGGAGTTTATTAATTTCCTCAAGACTTTTACCAGTTGGCTGTCCAACAAGCATTGTTATACCATCAATTGTGTCTTTTTTACCAATAAAAGAGACATCTGTATCCAAGCCGAAGATCACACCATTGCCGAGATCAACATTGTAACCTGTGTATAGGCCACCGAGCATACCGGAAAGCTTAAGATCGTGCCAACCTAAAGTGCTAGAACCTTTGTCAGATTTCATTGAACGACCACCAATCTGAGCACCAAGATAAAAACCTGTCCAAGAATAGGCAGGGGCTGCTGTGATGACTGCTGGGGCTGTTTCACGAGGGATGATAACATCAGCAGCTTGTGCTGCAGAAGCTGCTGCTATAGCGATAACAGAAGTTGTTACTAAAGATTTTATATTCATAAACTTTGCTCCTAATTTATTTATGAGCACAGTGCTACAAGATTACAGAAAGAAAAGCTGTAGTAAAAATGATACAGTCACAGAAAATGGAGGGCACATCCCAGACAAAATCGCTTCATAGCTTGATTTTGTACGAGAAACCTAAAGATTATATATAAATAACTTATTGATTTTTAAATGTAATTTTTGTTTGTTGTCTATGAATTTTTTTAAGAAAATCTGAATAATATCTTTTCACATCCACAATAAATTATGTATTGTGTGATAATATAGCAACAAAGAATAACAGAGGCTCGGTCAAAGACAGAGCCTCTTCGTTATTTAACTTACCATCTATTAAAATTTGTAAGCAACACCAACTCGGAAATCATTGGTTTTGTAAGATGTCTCATATTTATCATTTGAGAATTTCTTTTTACCAAAATCTGAGTAACGATATTCCGCACGTACAATAATATTATTGGTCATTGCTAAATCAACACCAGCACCAAGGGTGTAACCAACAAGGGTCTTTGTTTCATCAGACAGAGTACCAGAAGCGATTACTTTGTCTGAATCTTTATCTGTTATTGAAATCAACGCACTATCTTGAAGCTGTGTATAAGCGATACCACCAGCAACATAAGGCATAATGCGTTCAGCTGCAAAACCAATACGCACGCGCGTTGCACCAGCCCACTTTTCTTTAAAAGTGAAACTGTGGGTTCGTTTAGCACCAGGTTTAAGCGCATCTTTACCAATATTAATTGCAGCGTCTTTTAATACCTTGTTAATATAATTGATGTGTTCTGGGGCAATGACATATGTTTTTCCTGTCTTCGTGTCATCTTTATTAGACCACATGATATCTGTATCAACACCTAGAATAAGGCCATTACCAAGATCAACGTTGGAACCTGCATAAAGCCCCCCCATGAAACCAGATAGTTTAGGCAAAAGGTCATCAGGCGCTGGAATCTTGTTTCCATTACTGAGAATATCCATTTTCGTTTTACCCGAAAAACCACCAATCTGGCCCCCAACATAAAAACCTGTCCAAGAAAAAGTTGGAGCAACAATAACGGGAGCAACAGGTGTTGGTCTTGGGGGAACAATAACATCTGCTGCTTGTGCTGCTGAAGCTGAAACAAAAGCGAAAGCAGAAGCTGTTATTAACCATTTCATATTCATATTTTCTCTCCATAGCTGAATATTTATTTGAACACACCGTTTCATATAGAGCACCATCTTCAGATATCTGTAGCAAAAATGATACACTTATAAAAAAAACAAAAAGCCAATCAAAGTACCCTTAATTGCTTGATCTGTAATAAATGAGAATAAAACTATGCCCATGCACAAATGGTCTCTTTTCCTCACGTTTTCTCTCCTTTATCATTTTGATAAAAAAACTGCGTCACAGTACCCTCCGTGTAAAGCGTGTGCTATTGACATAAAAATATAATATATTGATTTATAATGAAAAAATATCTTTTATATTAATTCGTCTGCAATATTGACGATGCTCTTATCTTAAGCCTTTTTATATTAAAGAAACCAAAACCATCCCTCTGCACCTCACAAACAAGCAAGTGTGTGAATAAATAAAACTATTTAAAAGCTAAAATGCTTCCTATTAATACTCTCAATATTGTAATAGTGAAGACCGTTACAATATTGAGGGCAGCTAAATCTAACTGTTCCATTTAAATTCATACAAACAACGTTTTTAGCTTCATCCTTCGCATAACCAAATGTGAATAGCACTTTGATTATTTTTTCATCATTGTAAAGAACGCTTGTAGCGCACATGAACAAGATCTCCACTACCCTATGGACTGCAACAAGATTACATGCAATTTCATCACGCTTGCTCTTTGTTTTTATTTAGGCATTTATTCCTTTTTGACATATTTACCATTTTTTTCTTCTCTCAACCTTATAGTAAAGTCTTTTTCAGAGATTCAGCCTTATTTGTAGGCTATCATTTCATACTCCTTTACAAGACGAAATTGAAAAAAATACCTAAAGACAGACAACCGGTATGATAAACATTAAAACTTATATAGAAATCTCCTTAAAGCTGAAAAAATGAGAAATCTTTCTGAAAGTTTTCAACCCACCCCTTGCTTTAAAAATCATGAATTTGGCAGAAAAAATATCCCTCTTTTTCAACTTCAAAGCATATATTATACTTCTTGATGTTGTTTTTTCACTTTTTAAAAACTCATTGGACCTCGTGCAAATAGGTTTGGCCGTCCTTTTTTCCCTGGTCTTCTTTTAGGATAATGATCTCTTTTTTTACCAGAATGTAACACAGGTACTAACTTAGCTGCTGTTATGCTTTCGCTGTTATTTGTGCAAGAAAGTTCTATCTGAAAAACTTCAGATAATAACTTGCGAAGCTGTTCACCAGTAAAAAAACCTATTGGAGGAACAGCCGAAGATGCTCTCTGTATAAGGTTTTGAGACGCTAAAAAACTTGCACCTTGAGCCATAGAGATTGAAGCAAAAGTAGCAAAAGCTGTAATAAAATATTTTATGTTCATAAATTTAACCTCATCAAATATTCATAATGGATTTTATCTAGTGCCTTCATTGCAAATTTCCAGAAAAAATAGCATGTTTATAGATAAAAAGTGAGAATCCTTAAAAATAAAGCTTTGGAGCATTTTAATTTTAAAATAAAAGAAAATTGCCCTGCTCTGCCAACATAGAAATTACTTATTGAGTAATAAATAAAGGCACGAAGTATCGTCTGAAAATAATAAACTATACGAACTTCATATAATATACTGATTTATAATGATAATATAGCGTTATCCATATTGACTGAGAATCCTAAATACCATAAGATTCTCTCATTCCAAATCTTTTTCATGTTGAATCAATCAAAACCATTTGTTTGCACGTTACAAGTTGAGAGAGCTGTGTGGATAAAAAACACTAAAAAAAGACTAAAAATGCCTCTTATGAACCGTCTCAAGTGCTAAGGACTTACACAACATTGGGAATTGGTACAGTTGTGTGGATGGTAGCGGCTTGTTACTCCATAAGCATAAAGATGGTAGTGTTCAATAGATTTTATATTGGTATTGGAAGCTTTATTGTTATATCTTTTATGAGCGCCACCGTAAAATGAACTTGGGTGTCGGTTTCTTTACAAAAAGCACATGAATTAGCAACACAAATATATTCCGTTTAGGGCGTTCTGTTTTACACGAAGAACGTAAATCCATTAAAAACATGAGGCAATGCGTAATCTCTATTATTTAACAGACATTGCTTTAAATACTTTTGAAAGTCGTAAAGCAGAATTAAAAATGATGGTAAAGATGAGATTTGGTTTTTACATTTACACATTCATATTCTCCCCCAATTAGGCTGTATACCGGTTTCAGAGATTTAAGTCTTCCAACCTACCGTATGTTTCCAGCCTCTCCTCAAAATTGCTTTGTTTCAAATAAAAGCTGTTACAAAAATAAAAAATATGGATTCGCAAAAGTATTTTTATTGCCTAAACTTCAAATGAAATAGCACTTAAGAATTTATTATAATTCTTATCAGAAAAGATGAGAGGATAAAACGCCCATAATGTACAAGCATTTTGTCCTCTCACATCAATAATTAACTCTATTTAAAAGCCAATTTTAAAGTTAGCTATGCGCAAAAATATCAACTTCCGCCCATCCTAAAAGATCAAGCCTAGCTCTCATAGGCAAAAATTGAAAGCATGCCTTGGCAACATTTTCTCGCTCTTCACGTCTTAAACGTTCTTCAAATATAACCTTTAAACGATGTAAATATAACACATCCGACGCAGCATATTCAATTTGTGCCTGTGATAACGTTTCTGCCGCCCAATCCGAAGATTGTTGCTGTTTAGAAATATTCACATTCAGCAATTCATTACAAATTTCTTTCAAGCCATGACGATCCGTATAAGTGCGCGTGAGTTTCGAAGCAATCTTTGTACAAAAAATAGCCTCTGGCATAACACCAAATGTATGCGCTAAAATAGCAAGATCAAAACGCCCAAAATGAAATATTTTGGTTATTGCGTTATCCTCAAGCAATTTTATCAAATTTGGTGCACTCTTTTGTTCTTTAGCAATCTGAATAACGTCAGCAGTACCATCTCCAGAAGAAAGCTGAACAACGCATAAACGATCACGATAGGGTTGTAATCCTAAAGTCTCGGTATCAATCGCAATGGCATCAGTTTTATAATTGTCTAAGTTTGGTAAATCACCTTGATGAACGCGAATCTCAGCCATTTACCCTCCTACTTGCTAAAGCAGCAAGAATACGCGCCCAAGACCGCTGCCCCTTATGAAACGATTTTAAATTATACTTTTCATTAGGAGAATGAATACGGTCATCAGCCAATCCAAAACCAACCAAAAGAGTTTCCATACCAAGAATTGACCGAAAATCTGCTACAATTGGGATCGAGCCCCCCATGGCTGTCAAGACAGCGGGCACTTCCCACTCTTGTGATAAGGCATCCTTCGCCTCCTTGATAAAAGATGAATCATCAGAAATCTGAAGTGCCGGAGAAGAACCGTGATTCTTAAATTCAACCTTACAATCAGCAGGAATTGAGCTACGTACATAATCACGCAACGCTTGGCGTATTTTCTCTGGATCTTGCTTATGCACCAAACGACACGATACTTTTGCACTCGCTTGAGAAGCAATAACTGTTTTCATCCCCTCCCCTTCATAGCCGCCACTAATACCATTAATTTCCATGGTAGGACGTGCCCATACAAGCTCTAAAATGCTCCGCCCTTTTTCACCAGCTGGAACGGAAAGTCCTATAGGACCAAGAAAATTTTCAGCAGTACAATTAAGTGCATTCCATGATTGTAAAATCTGTGGAGGTGTTTCTTCTACGCCATCATAAAAACCAGGAAGTGTTGCCCTATTATTTTCATCGTGAAGTCCTGCTAAGATTTTCGTTAAAATACGAATGGGATTAGCTGCTACTCCTCCAAAATAACCAGAATGTAAATCACGATTCGCTGCTGTGATAATAATCTCTTCTGCCATAATTCCCCGAAGAGAAAGAGCAATAGATGGTGTATCCGCATCCCACATTGACGTGTCACAAACCAATGCATAATCTGCCTTAAGTTCATCTGTATTTGCTTTTAAAAAAGGAATAAGGGAAGGAGAAGCACATTCTTCTTCTCCCTCAAATAAAACAGTAACTTTAATAGGAAGCTGCCCTGTTTCTTTCTTAAATGCACGACATGCTTCAATAAAAGTCATCAACTGACCTTTGTCATCTGAAGCTCCACGAGCACAAATAACTTTCTCTCCATCTCTCTCTTTTAAAGAAGGTGTAAATGGATCATCCTCCCATAAACTCAATGGATCAACAGGTTGAACATCATAATGTCCGTAAAACAGCACATGCAAACAATCATCTGAAGGTCCAGGATGATGCCCAACAACCATTGGATGCCCCGGCGTATCACGGCGTGAAGCCTCAAAACCGATGCTTTTTAAATCCTCCACTAACCAATCAGCTGCTTTACGACATGCATCCTTGTAAGCCGAGTCTGTAGAAATCGATTGAAAACGTAAAAGAGAAAAAAGGCGTTCAAGGCTCTTCTCTATATTTCCATCAAGATGTGTTAGTACTTTATTCAGCATAAAAAAAACCTTTCAAGCCTTGTGTAATTATATTATAGATGCGATGACTTTAAGCCTCTTGTAAGATTTTGCAAGACACCTTATTCATTTTTGACATTGTGAGCAGTAAAAACTTGAACGTCCAGCCTGTAAAATGCGCATAATAGGCGCTCCACATTCCAAACATTGCTTGCCTTCTCGTCCATAAACTGAAAAAGCATGCTGAAAATAACCAAGCGAACCATCTATATGCATATAATCACGTAAAGAAGAGCCACCAGACAAAATGGCTTCAGAAATCACATTGCGTATATTTTGTGCTAAAGAATCTGCAAATTCACGTGCACGTGCCGTTTTTGATGCTAATGTAAATGCACCACGTTGTGGAGACAAACGACTCCGCCAAAGTGCTTCACAAACATAAATATTCCCAAGACCTGCAACAATAGACTGATCAAGTAAAACACCCTTGAGAGACATTTTTTTATTAACAAAAGCCTTTTGTAAATAACGACCAGAAAACGAATTACTTATAGGTTCAAGACCTAGCTTATTTAAAAGTGGATGTTCATAAAGCTTATCCGTATCGACTAAAAGCATAAACCCAAAGCGACGCACATCATTATAAATAAGACGATAAACGTCACCATTCTTTGTCTGAATATCCATGACAAAATGATCATGTTTAACTAATTTACTTGACGCTGAACAAGCTTTTCTTAAAAAATCATTCTCTATACGCCATGAACCAGACATTCCTAAATGGCTTAAAATCGTTTCATCCTGAGAAAGATGAAATAATAAATATTTCGCACGCCGACCAAGTTCTATAATTGTTCTGCCAATAAGGCGCTCAGAAAAAGCCTCAGGAAAAGGAAAGCGCAAATCTCTACGATTAAGTTTGACAGATACTATCTTTGCATCAGTTACAACGGACTCAAGTCCACGACGAACTGTCTCTACTTCAGGAAGCTCAGGCATTACTCTTCTTTAATAATTATACACTTTCCAATCGTATCACTGATAAATTGACTTCTTCCCCCCTCAAAAAACGAAGACTTCCTCTACATCTACTAAACAAATTCTTGATGAGTCGATTTTACTTGGATTCCTACTCATGTGAATCATTTAACTAAAGGCTTTATGGACAAACCCTGCCTTGAATATATACCACACACTCTAAAATACTTAACGTATCAATAAAGCTTACATCCCACCCCACCTCAAATGACCGCGTTTTATGGTAACAAAATTAAGCCC
Organism: Bartonella sp. AP36NXGY; assembly: GCF_042195865.1. Taxonomy (NCBI): domain Bacteria; kingdom Pseudomonadati; phylum Pseudomonadota; class Alphaproteobacteria; order Hyphomicrobiales; family Bartonellaceae; genus Bartonella; species Bartonella sp. AP36NXGY. The sequence goes on from NZ_JBHIPD010000004.1 coordinate 19,643, forward strand.
ATTCACCCTTACGAAATACAGGAACTCTTACACCATCTTGGGTAATGCCATCTATGTCAATTTCACCAGAACCAATCATCCAGTCAATATGAATGACACTTTTATTCCCACCACGTGCTGCAATCTCTTCTGACGTCAATGATGCCCCATCTAAAAAGCATTTGGAATAACACTGCCCTAAAGCAATATGACATGCAGCATTTTCATCAAATAAGGTATTATAAAAAAGGAGGCCACTCTTAGAAATTGGTGAAGAATGGGGCACAAGGGCAACTTCGCCCAACCGGCTTGCACCCTCATCACTTTGCAAAACCTGCTGTAAAACTTCTTGGCCTGTTGATGCACGAGCCTCAACAATACGCCCGGCTTCAAAACGTACTTCAATATTATCAATCAGAGTTCCTTGATAGGAAAGGGGCTTTGTTGAGCGAACGAAACCTTCAACCTTATGAGCATGAGGAGTCGTGAAAACTTCTTCTGTCGGAATATTCGGATTGCAAATAACACCATTTTGAGCAACGGATGCACCACCATGCCATTCATGATCATCTGCCAAACCAACAGTTAAATCAGTCCCTGGCCCTGTAAAGTGTAAGGCAGAAAAACGCTGCTCATTAAGCCAAGATGACCGTTTCTTCAAATGTGCATTATGAACAGTCCACGCCTGCACCGGATCTTCTCCTGTAACACGTGAAGCAGAAAAAATTGCATCGGCTAATTTTTTAATCGCCTCATTAAGTGGTAAAGAAGGAAACATTGCCTCAGCCCATCCTGCTGTTGGATAAGCAACAATCGACCAATTCATAGCAAAATTTGATATTTGCTTGAGTGCCGGCTGGTAAGCTATTGAAGTGGCTTTATTTAAACGTGAAACCTTATCAAAATCCTGATTGGAAAGGAGCAAAGGATTATCACCAACAATCGCTAAACGCGCTGCCCCATTTTCAAAAGCCTTTGCCATTCCCTCATAAAGCCAAGAAGGGGCACAATCAAAACTAGCTGTATGGGCATTTTCAAACCGTGTAAGCGATAACATATCATCACTAAAAATTGGTGTAATGACACCAGCACCAACCTTATAAGCATGATATGCAATACGCCGAACAAAAGGTAACGCTGAAACTGGAGCAGTTAAAACAAGATCCTGCCCCTCTTGTAAATTCAACCCCACTTTCACTGTAATTTCTGCAAGACGATTAAGCATTTCAGGCAAAATTGTCTCATGAATATCAAAGTACATTACCAATACCCTTCTTTAAATAGAATGCGTTCTTTATGTCGTCATATTATAAATTGTTTTTCAGATCCTTTGAGTTCGCTTTCTCTACGTATATTTATGCGTATCATTATCGCTAAAATTCACTTAATTCATAAACCGCAATGGGTATATCATCCTTCTTTGGTCATGAAAAACTTACTAGTTCCTGTGTCGTTTTTCTAACATTGCAACAATTGCATTTAACTGATCAGATGAAGGTAAAACCATAATCGTTTTATTTTCCTCTTTCCTAGCTAGATGTTGAGGTGCATAGGCAGGGATAGGAACTTTATCAAGCTGTACCATAGCAAAAGGCGCAGGATGTGCCATCTTGGACTGTGCTACTTCTGTCGAAGGAGATGTACTTTTCTCTGCCTTTACGCCCCTACTCTCTAAGCCTTCATCTATAAAGCTTGGCGCATGACCAGAACGTTCTTGAGCAAAAGCATAAGCAACATCATAAGGGCGATTATTTGTAGGAACTTGAAGCTCTCCATCACGTGATCGTTTTTCATAAAAAGCATTTCCCCCTGCAACCTGAACATAATGCATGTTTTTATACGGAAAAGACAAACCAGCGGTATGAAAAAACTTAGCGTGTTTAACTTTCTTATCTCGTTCACCCCGTAAAACGGCATCAGCCGCCTCTCTTACACGAGCAACAGATGCTTTCTCCGTCATAGGACGCGTTAAAACACCAGGAGCAAATTGCCTATATTGACCAACAACACCACAAATCGTCTTAGGATAGGCGGTTGAATTAACACGATTCATAACAACCGTTCCAACGGCAATCATTCCTTCACGGCTTGTGCGATTTGATTCAAAATACATCGCTCGCATAAGACATTGACGCTCTGTCAATGGATATGTAACCGCTTTTGTCTTATTATTATTTATTTTTCCAGCATCTAAATGACTTGAAGCACATCCCACAACAACTAACGGCGCTACACAACAGGTAACAAAAACATTCCAACGATTTTTTTTCATCTTATGCAACACATTCCTATAATCTCTGAGATATTCAAGTCTTGAAATGAGCTTTAAATGTATCTCTCAATAAAGTACATAGCTAATTGTTACCACTCAGTAAAATTTTAATACAAGAGGTAATCAAAAAGTATCTATGCAAAATAAAAAATAAAAAACTCTTAATTTACAGATCGATATTGTTATTCTTCATGGTTCAATATAGGCTATAATAACCCACACGTTTCAATTACAATAAAGTAACACTATCCACTTCTTCTACATACGAAAAAATAATACAGATATCCCCTTTAATATAAAATTTTAACAAAATGATCTGAAAGGAAATTCCCCTAGAAAACTCCCCTCCTGCCACAATACGAGTGATGATATCATCCAATATACAAATATGTCAAACCAAGAGTTAACAATCTGCCATGCTTCTCTGAAAAAACTCTTTGTTGCTTCTTTGTGCTTTGCCATAAAATGGTTATCTTATTCTTCTTATAGCTGCACTGTAAGAAAATACTCATATATCTACAAACTTATTTTATACATATAAGAAAAATTTTAATCTATTTTCTTCTCACCTACCCCAACTTTATAAGTAAGGTCATCACGAGGACGATCAGAGGACATATGGTAACCCGTTATGATATAATGCAGCATTTCAGCAATATTAGTAACATGATCACCAATTCGTTCAATATTCTTTAAACAAAACAGTAAGTGCGTACAAACCGTAATATTGCGCATATCTTCCATCATATACGTCAAAAGTTCACGAAAAAGAAAAGTATACAAAGCATCAATCTTCTCATCACGCTCACGCACCGCGTCAACACGCTCTAATAGGCGACTCGTATAAGCATTTAAGACTTCTTTTAATTGATTGAGTGCTAAAGCTGTAATTGTTTCAAGCCCATGATAAACAGAAGCAGATTGACGTATTTCTGAAAGTGCAACAGTCCTTTTAGCAATGTTTTTTGCCATATCCCCAATCCGTTCAAGATCAGAAGAAATACGAATGGCTCCAATAATTTCACGCAAATCGACAGCCATCGGTTGGCGTTTGCAAATAATAGCAACCGCTTTTTCATCAATGTCACGTTCTGCTTCATCTAAAAACACATCATCGGCAATCACTGTCGTTGCAAGTTGAAGATCACTACTCACAACCGATGCGACAGAACGTTCAATCATCCTTTCTGCATGGCTCCCCATTTCTGTAATCCTTACTCTTAAATATTTTAGTTCTGCATCATAAGAACGGACAGTATGTTTCATAGACATATCTTACACTCCTCAATTCACCTATCCAAAACGCCCCGTAATATAATCTTGTGTCCGTTGCTCTTTTGGTGAGGTAAAGATCATTTCAGTCGCACCAACTTCTACCAAATGCCCTAAATGAAACATAGCCGTATATTGAGAAACACGTGCGGCCTGTTGCATGGAATGCGTTACGATAACAATTGTATAATTTTGCCGTAACGCATCGATAAGCTCTTCAATCCGTGCTGTTGCAATGGGATCAAGAGCTGAACAGGGCTCATCCATCAAAATAACTTCAGGACTAACCGCAATAGCACGTGCAATACACAAACGCTGTTGTTGTCCCCCTGATAAACTTGTTCCAAGATCATGAAGGCGGTCTTTTACTTCTTCAAACAAACCTGCCTGCCTCAAACTCTTTTCAACGACATCATGCAATTCAGAGCGTGTTTTAACTAAACCATGAATGCGTGGACCATACGCAACATTCTCAAATATAGATTTTGGAAAAGGGCTGGGCTTTTGAAAAACCATTCCAACACGAGCGCGCAATTCTACAACATCAATCCGTGTGTCATAAATATTCTCCCCATCTAAGGTAATAAGACCAGTTGTTTTAGCGCCTTCAATTGTATCATTCATACGGTTAAAACAACGCAAAAAAGTTGACTTTCCGCATCCTGATGGACCAATCAAAGCAGTTACTTGATGTTCAGGAATATCAAGTGTAATACCGTGGAGTGCTTCTTTATCTCCGTAAGAAACCTTCACATCCTGACCGCGCATTTTAATCTTCATTACAAAAATTCACCTTACAAAAATCTTATCAAAGCTGTTGTTTTATTAAAATTACTGGCGGCGTTCAAATCGTCGACGTAAAAAAACCGCAGAAATATTCATGATCGCAAGAAAAATCATCAATACAATAATAGCACCTGATGTCTTTTCAACAAAAGCACGCTCTGCTTCACCCGCCCACATAAAAATTTGAACAGGCAAAGCCGTTGCTGGATCCATGGGGGTCGTAGGAATATTAACAACAAAAGCAACCATTCCAATCAAAAGCAAAGGAGCTGTTTCACCCAAAGCCTGAGCGACTCCAATAATTGTGCCTGTTAAAATGCCAGGCGCAGCTAAAGGAACAACATGATGAAAAATCATTTGTGTTTTTGATGCTCCCAACCCCAAAGCTGCAGAACGAATAGAGAGAGGAACAGCACGCAGAGCAGAACGTGTTGCAATAATGATCGTGGGAAGAGTCATGAGCGCTAAAACAAGACCACCAACAAAAGAGGCTGAACGTGGTAATCCTAAAAAATTAACAAAAAAAGAGAGTCCTAAAAGACCAAACACAATTGAAGGAACAGCTGCAAGATTATTGATATTAACCTCTATAAAATCTGTAAATTTATTTTTGCGTGCATATTCTTCTAAATAAAGAGCCGTTGCTATGCCTATCGGAAGGGAAACTAATAAAACGATGCCTATCATATAAAGAGAACCAATGATCGCAACACCTAATCCCGCAGTCTCAGGACGACTTGAAGCGCCAAATGTAAAAAAACCAATATTAAATGTTTTATAAAGCGTACCATCATGCGCTAAACGCTTTATCCATTCTATTTGTCGATTAGAAACTTTACGGTTTTTTTCTGCTACACGCAGATCAATCTGTCCCTTATAAGCAGAATCAATATCCGCAGATGCCAAAACTTTAACTTTTTGCATTGTGCCAATCAGTTTTGGATTTTTTGTCACCATTTCACGCAGTTGAACACGGACACCATTTGAAAACATACGGTTAACGTCCAAAAGAGAGGCTCGATCATTTTGATTGATATTAAGTTTCTTCGCTAAAGCATTGCGTACAAGAAGTGGATAATTCGCCGTCATGAGCACTTGTGGTTTTGTTTTACGTTGACCACTTGGATCAATGATCTTTTCATCCAAATAAATCGATAATGTCATTTCACTTTGAAAAAAAGCTGTATAACCCTGACTAATGATAGACCATAAAAGCGTAAATAAAAAAAATAAACCAATAAAAATGGCAATCAAACCATAGGCACGAAAACGACGTTCAGCCCAATACCGACGCTTGAGACTAATATTGCGACGAGGAAAAAAATCTTCATTCATTCATATTGTTCCCGATATTTACGCACAATATAAAGAGCTAGAATATTCATCAAAAGTGTCATAACAAAGAGCGTCATCCCTAAGGCAAAAGCCACCAGAGTTTGTGGAGAATTAAACTCAAAATCACCGGTCAATTGATTAACAATCTTAACAGTCATCGTAGTCATTGCTTCGAAAGGATTGAGTGTTAAATTTGCTGCAACACCTGCCGCCAAAACCACAATCATTGTTTCTCCAATTGCACGCGATGCCGTCAACAAAATAGCCCCCATAATCCCTGGAAGCGCTGCTGGTATAACAACTTTTTTAATTGTTTCAGATTGCGTTGCGCCTAAACCATAAGAACCTTCACGTAAAATGCGTGGAACAGCCGTAATAACATCATCCGATAAAGAGGAAACAAAAGGTATCAACATAATTCCCATCACAACTCCAGCAGTCAAAACACTTTGTGCCATAATAAAACTAACCCCGTCTGAGAGAGAAGCAGAGAGATCTCGTAAAAATGGTCCCACAACCTTCAAAGCAAAAAAGCCATAAACAATCGTTGGAATGCCAGCAAGAACTTCTAACAATGGCTTCACAATTGCTCGCAATCGCGCAGAAGCATACTCCGCCATATAAAGAGCTGAAAATAGTCCTATAGGTACAGCAAAAAGCATGGCAACAAATGCAATATAAAGCGTACCAGCAAGAAGCGGTATTAGACCAAATTGTCCTACTTCATCGCTGGAACCGCTCGCGGAAAAACGCGGATCCCAAACTGTTCCTAAAAAGAAATTTGAAAAGGATACAGACTGAAAAAAGCTTACTGTCTGAAAAAGCATAGAAAGCGCAATGGCTATTGTTGTCAAGACTGCAACAATAGATGCACAAATCAATCCAATAATAATAAAAGATTCAACCTTATTACGGGCACGTTGATGAGGCGCAATTTGCATCATTCCACAGATAAAACCAAAGGACGCAATAGCAAAAAGAAAAACATAACCTATAAACTTAAGCTTTTCAGAAGAGAATACCCACGACTGTGCTATTTTGAACACATCATCCGATGCTTCATCGGATAAAATCAATCCCTTCGCGAGTAATTGTGCCTGCACTTCCTTATAGGAAGCGGTAGAAAGATTCCCCTCAAAGCGATGAATCTTTTTGACGAGACTTCGAAGTGTCTCCCAAAGTAGATCGTGATTTACAGGCTCTGTTACATGCGCACTATACGCCCCCAGCTCTCGAGAGGCATTATATTCTAAATAAATTGTACTCCCAGCATCCCAAACAATTAAAAAAATAAAAGCTGGAATAACAGTAATCAAAAATGTCCACCAGCCATAATAATACGCACGAGAATGCATTTTATGTTGTCTGTATTCAAGAATGCGTGCTCGCATATAAGAAATACAAAAGCCACAAAATCCAAAAATCAATAATAGCAAAACAATGAAGGAAATGCGCATTTTATCTTTCAGTTTTTATAAAAAAATAGCACCCAAATTTCCTATCTCAGAAATCCAACAAATTTTCCCTGCAAATTATTTCAATGTCATTACTCGACCAGCAGAAAAATCAGAACGCTGTGCTTGACGTTCCTTTTCAGGAGAAACAATCAAACCATATTCAGCCAAAGGACCCTCTGGACCAATCATTTGATCAGAAAGAAAAAAATCAACATACTCTCGCAAACCTGAAATAATACCTAAATGTGCTTTCTTAATATAGAAAAAAAGCGGACGAGAAACCGGATATTGTCCACTAGAAATCGTCTCAACTGTTGGCGCAAAACCGTTAATATCGGCAACCTTTAGTTTATCAGCATTATTTTGATAAAAAGACAAACCAAAAATACCAACCCCTGTTTTATTAGAAGTTAGACGCGCAAATGTTTCAGAATAATCACCATCAATATCAACCGCTTTTCCATCCTTACGTACCGCAATACAAGCAGTGTGTATCTCCTTATCATCCATTCCTAAAGACTTCATCACTTCAACTGCCCCACTCTCTTTACACCCCTTAGTAAGTAATTTTTCCTCAAAAACTTCACGTGTCCCATGCTTCTCCCCAGGAATATACGCTGCTATCGTCCAATCAGGAAGAGCTCTATTGACTGCACTCCATTTCAAAACATTATTCGGTTGCAACTTTCCGTCTATAATAATTCGAGCAGCAAGGGCTTTATAAACATCTACTGGCTGTAATTTCCAATCAGGTCCCTTAATATCAGTTGCAAAAACAATGCCATCATACCCAATACGTATTTCCTCAACATCTTTTACACCAGCATCAAAACAAGACTGTAATTCACTCGGTTTCATTGCTCGCGAAGCATTAACAATATCAACAGTGTTCTCCCCAATACCACGGCAGAATTCCTTAATACCAGCTCCTGTTCCTCCCGATTCGATAACAGGAACCTTAAAATGGGGATAAATTTCTCCAAATGTTTCAGCAACAATCTTTTGATAAGGTAAAACTGTAGATGAACCAGTAATCTGTATTTGATCGCGCGCATTGCCTCCATTTGCTGACAGCAGTAGCGCAAAAATCAATCCCACTCCAATTGATAATACTTTGTTCATCTATAAACTCCCTAAAAATTGAAAACAAAGCCTCTTAATTTATACTATACGGTCATTCTAGTTCACATTTGCAACATAACAAATATAAAAAACAACATGGATCATTTTTTTAAAACCATGTTTTTGTCCTCTGTCAAATAAATTCATTTGAACGCTTGAACTCAATAACATCCCAAAACAAATGAGCAACATCCGTACCGCAGAAGCGTTTAATTTCACGAATTCCCGTAGGAGACGTCACATTAATTTCTGTTATATAATCTCCGATCACATCAATCCCCACAAAAAGAAGACCGCGTTCCTTTAAGGCTGGACCAATGCGTTCACAAATTTCATAATCACGTTTTGTTAACTCCACATTTTCCGCGCGACCTCCAACATGCATATTAGAGCGCACATCTGTTTCTGTCGGAATTCGATTAATAGCTCCAACAGGTGTACCATCAAGCAAAATAATCCTTTTATCTCCTTTTCGTACTGCCTCTAAATAGCGCTGAACAATAAAAGGTTCGTGATAAATTTCTGCAAACATTTCTAACAATGATGCTAAATTGCGATCATCTTGTCTTAAATAAAAAATACCAGCGCCCCCATTCCCATAAAGTGGTTTAACAATAATATCGCCAAATGTCTCTCTAAAAGCTGTTATTTCTTCAATATCTTTGGTAATTAATGTTTCTGGCATCAGATCAGAAAATTCAGTAACAAAAATTTTTTCTGGACTGTTGCGTACCCATGCAGGATCATTCACAACGAGTGTTTTAGGATGAATACGCTCTAACAAATGAGTTGTTGTGATATAATTGAGATTAAAAGGTGGATCTTGGCGTAAAAGAACCACATCCATATCTGTTAATTCCGTACGAACAGGCTTTTCTAATCGATAGTGGCTTCCCTCTTTATCATGTACAATCAATGGCTCTAGTCGTGCAATCACACAACCATCGTATAGAGATAAACGATCTGGTGTATAATGGAAGAGAGAGTGTCCACGTTCTTGGGCTGCTAAAGCGAGTGCAAATGTCGTATCTCCTTGAATCCGAACTGTTGAAATATGATCCATCTGAATGGCAATTTTCATAAATAAATCCTCTCTATCCTAAAAGCAGACTGGTCTATGCATCATAAACTTAGTAAACAATAAAAGAACTATGACAAGAGAAAATTTATGACACAAGAAACAGATATAAAATTAAACAACAAAGAAATCGAACGCTATGCACGCCACATCATTTTGCCTGAGATTGGTGGTGCAGGGCAACAAAAGCTAAAAACAGCACGTGTTCTTGTTGTAGGCGCGGGTGGTCTTGGTGCTCCTGTCTTAACCTATTTGGCTGCCGCAGGTGTTGGAACCCTTGGAATTGTCGATAACGACATCGTTTCACTTTCCAATTTACAACGCCAAGTTATTCATAAAACAAATGCAATCAACAAAAGCAAAACAGACAGTGCTGAAACCACTATAAAAGCAATAAATCCCCATGTTGTAGTTAAAAAACACACCCTACGCTTAGATAAAAGTAATGTGGATAAACTGCTCAATGCTTACCACATCATTGTTGATGGAAGTGATAATTTTACCACACGCTATCTTCTCGCTGATCACGCTGCCCAATGCAAAAAACCTCTAATAAGCGGTGCTGTAGAACGTTTTAATGGCTCATTAACGGTCCTTATGCCGTATAAAGACAATAATCCTCACTATCGCGATTTATTTCCCACCCCTCCAGCTCACGGGACTATCCCAACATGCGCTGAAACTGGAATCATCGGTGTTTTACCTGGCGTTATTGGGACCCTACAAGCAATGGAAGTTATTAAAATGATCACAAACATCGGAGAGCCATTAGTAGGAAAGATTCTTCTCTATAATGGATTATTAGCGCAATTTAATATTATTACTTATAAACGCTCAAATTATAAAGAAAATACCATAGTTATTAAGAAGCTTGGAGAATCATGATTATGTCCTCTCTTCCACTAATTTTTAGCACTCTCGCAATATGTATTGAAATACTAATTAATTTTATCGCAAGTCATCGAAACATTGTAACCAATGAAACCTATTAAATTTATCACAAATATGGCAAACCTTTTGTGAAAAAATAATTCTCTATAATGGATTATCAGCATAATTTCATGTCATCGTCTATAAATGGACAGAGACTCGTGGGAACGCAGCTGCTATCAGTATTCTTGTGTAAAAAATTTTCGACGTAGATAAAAATACAATCAGCAGAACTCTATTCAACTATTTTACTATTCACACATAAAAATTGTTTCACATGAAAGTGCTTACTTCAAACCATAACCTATAAATAAATAATTTAAGTCATATTTTAGTGATCGATACTATAAAAGGTCAATGATCTGTCCGTACATCTCTAACCTCAAGAGAAAACGTCTATTCATCGAGCATCATAAAATGCAGCTTAGGATTATTGCACGTATAAGAACAATCAATTGTCTCTGTTCATAAGAAAAATACATGGGACTTGATGTAAAAGTACATAGGGATTGATGTGTATAGAAGGATTGAGATAAACCTCATGGAGAGCTTTAATTACATAATTATTGCATTCAGAAGCAGAAAGCTGCGGCTCATGAATTGATAATCCTTCAGCAATAATTTCACAGACAAGTATATGTAGAAAAAGTGAAGCACACAAATCTTGAAAACCAATCCACAGACGACAGCGTAAAGAGTGCATTTTTATAAAAGATCTCTTTAAAATAAGCGAGTAAATATGCAATGTTAAATATGTTCTGTTTTGCGTGAGGGGCGTTCCCCCCTAACAAAACATCAATAAGAGCTCTTTTTATAAAACTGTGAAACTAAAATTACAAAAAAAATCAGACTTCTTTCTAAAATTAACATCTATGGTATAAGTTAATTTGGCTCATTCGCTTTATTATTATCCATTGGTAAAGGAACAGGATGATCGGATAAACTGCGTAAATAAAGCAAAAGATCGGCACGATCTTGGTCATTTTTAATTCCACGAAAAGACATAATGGTCCCAGGAAAAGCTTCACGTGGAGAATGTAAATAACGATCTAACGTTACAAAATCCCATTTTTGATCAGAATGAGCACGTAATGCCCGTGAATAAGCAAAACCTGCTGCTGATGCCAAAGGGCGGTTAACAATCTCCCAGAGAACTGGACCAACACGCCCTGCTTCATTGCGTCCAGATGTGTGGCATATGGCACATTGGCGAAAAACTTTACGGCCATTTTCAAAATTGCCTTGTTGAAGGCGGCTATTTAGTGATAGGGAAACATCAGGTGCTTTTTGTTTTTCTTGAAATATATCATTCTTGGCAACTGTATGATGATATTGGACTGATGTAGGATGATCGTAAATTATATTGCTGAGTGTGGAAATCCCCACAACAGCGACCAGCACACATAAACAAGCACAAATAAAATAAATAAATCTCGAGCGATTCATAAAAACTCAAATGTTCACGGTTTTATTACCATTTTTAGTTTAAGCTTTTTCTTTATAACACACAACATCATAAATGCATCACAGATGACATTGGGAATCTTACAATGGCTCTTGAACCAATTATTCTTATTCCTGCCCGTATGGGCTCAACCCGTCTTCCTCAAAAAGCTCTCGCTGAAATTGGCGGAAAACCGATGATTGTTCATGTCGTAGAACAAGCCAAAAAAGCTGGAATAGGACGTACAATCGTTGCAACAGATCATAATGATATCGCTAAAGCTGTTGCAGATTATGGGCATGAATATATCATAACACGAGGTGATCATAAGTCTGGATCTGATCGTATTTATGAAGCTTTAGTGCGCATTGATCCTGAACAACGCTACAACGCCATTTTAAATATACAAGGTGACTTACCAACAATCATGCCTCGTGAAATCATTCGTGCGCTACGCCCTTTAGAAAATAGCTTTACTGATATTGCAACCTTGGGTGCCAAAATCATTGAAGAAAATGAAACAAGAGATCCCAATGTTGTCAAAATCATTGGTACACCGCTTTCTCAAAATCGCCTTCGTGCTCTTTATTTTACGCGCGCCAAAGCACCTTATGGAGAGGGTCCTCTTTATCACCATATTGGAATATACGCCTATAGGCGCGAAGCACTTGAGAAATTTGTATCATTCAAACCCTCACCACTTGAGAAACGTGAAAAACTTGAACAATTACGTGCATTAGAAAACAATATGCGTATCGATGTGGAAATAGTCGATACAATTCCCTTAGGTGTAGACACACAACATGATCTCGATAGAGTTTGTGAGATTTTAGCATGAAAATACTTAAAAAAACCAATAAAATTTCTTTCCAAGGAGAATACGGCGCTAATTCCCATATTGCTTGCTCCAATATGTTCCCCAATATGGATGCTGTTCCCTCTGCTACTTTCGAAGACGCCCTTAATTTAGTGGAAAGCGGGAAAGCTGATCTTGCTATGATCCCTATTGAAAATACCCTTGCGGGACGCGTTGCAGACATTCATCATCTTTTACCACAGTCATCTCTTTATATTATTGATGAATATTTTTTACCTATCCATTTTCAACTCATGGTTTTGCCCGGCGTTACACATGACGAAATTAAAACCGTCCACAGCCATACGCATGCCCTTGCACAATGCCGAAAAATCATACGAAACAACGGTTGGAAACCTGTTGTTTCTGCTGACACCGCTGGAGCTGCAAAATTTATTAAAAAAAATGCTAAACGTTCACAGGCTGCCTTAGCACCTTTAATCGCAGCAGAACTCTATGGACTTGATATTCTTGAAAGAGATGTTGAAGATAACCCTCATAATATTACCCGTTTTGTCATCCTTTCACGCTCCAAACGACATGTCCCCAAACCTCAAAATGGCGAAAAAATCATCACCAGTCTTCTTTTTCGAGTGCGCAATGTCCCCGCTGCTCTCTATAAAGCTATGGGAGGATTTGCAACGAATGGTATCAATATGACAAAATTAGAAAGCTATCAAATTGGTGGAAATTTCAATGCAACACAGTTCTTTGTTGATATTGAAGGACATCCTGAAGACCCGATGATGAAACTTGCCTTAGAAGAATTATCTTTCTTTTCTGCAGAACTGCGTATTATCGGTACTTATCCAGCACAAAACGATCGAACATCGTATATATAAAAGCAATTAAGCTGCTATCATTTTTTGTTGATATCAAAAAGCATCGTAAAAATTTCATAATGCAACGTATCCTGAAAGAGCTCGTTTTTTTCTACTCAACACCCTTCATAAAAACTGAAGAAGAAAAAACAGCTCGTAACAGAATATATAAATTATTTGCATAATATTTTCTCACAAATTATATCATGATAAAAAGCACTTCAACTTGTATAAAAAACAGTGTAAAAAAACACAGTAACCAAAAATAAAAACGCTTGTACCATCTATTTCCTTTTATATATTCAAAGAGAGCTTCTTGAGAAAAGTCATTTCCTCTGACAATATTCCAATAAAGATAACGAACTTCTAAATTAGCTCTCAAAACAATTCAAATTATTATACATAATAGAGCATTCAAATCTCTTAGATTAATGTCATTCTAAACATGGTTTAAAACTAGAAAATGCAACTTAGCCCTGATTTTAGCGTTAAGTTTGAGCTTTTATCTTTATAAAAATTGATTTATGATTCACCTCACTTTAGAAAAAGGAGAGGATAATGAAAAAAATCTTCATGCAAGGATTATTAGCCACAAATATTCTCGCCTACTCTAGTGGTGCGTTTGCTGGCTTTGGTGAGAGAAAATGGAATTTTGGGCTGGATGAAAGTGTTGTGATCATCCCATCCGATACAATCCATCAAGGAGCTGAATACTCTTGTAGTATCTTTGAACCGAAGAAAGTATCCTTTACTTTATCATACTCTACCCCTTCTGATTTAAACAAATTGAGAATTGCTGTTGATGATGAAAAGAAAATAACCCATGATAAAGAAAAGAAGATCTTTATCCTAAAAAATATAAAATCTCTTCATATAAGTTTTCCTTCGTCAGGACATTATATTTTTAAAAATATTACGAAGAAAAAAGTTGTTGGAACAAATTGTGACACAGGAGATTATGATTAACAATATTTCTATAACATCTAAATTTGAGTAGAGTTATTCTTTTTTTAGGTATTTTTTTCAAAATAGGGCATAATGAGCCATTAAAACTAATCGCTGAAAAGCTTATTTTTATCCTAATATGGCAAACCTTAAGCTGCTTATAAGGTTAGATATTAAAGAACTTTTGCGAAAACTAAATGACTAAAATTAAATTGTTCTGTATTTTCTACTATCAGAGCTATTTTTTTAATAAGAATATAACTTCTATCTTCGCAACTGCTTTATTTTAAGTACTATAAAGCACATCGTACCCAAATCACTTAGATAAACAGAAAAGTAAAATTTGCTCTACAGATGCATTCCTCGCTGCATTTTAAATCATACTCATTCAGCTTTTGTAAAAATTCATCTCGCTTTTCCCTCCTTATTAAAGGATATAATTATTTGAAACTATAAAATGTCGCTTATATCGAATAAGAACCATTTTTATGCTTATAAAATCAGTACCCCCTTATTTCTATAGCGTTTAATGTTGCATCTTCTCTTGCATGAGTACAGTCTCTTAAAAATATATGAAACCTTTTCTCAAATAATAAAAATTCATATATTGATCCATCTTGTGATAAACATCAATGTTTTTTAATTAAAAGAACAAGCACGCAAAAAAAGAGCGATAACATCTACTCAGTATTTATATACGTTAAAAGAAAAAATATTACATATTTGATATTCTCATTCACTATAGAAATGAGGTGGTTCTCTTATAAGATATTTAATATATTGACTTATCATTATAAGAGTTCGATTTTTTATACTGAATTACAACCACAAATAAAGTAAGATCCTCCCATCTTAAATCTCATATTGAATCAATTAAAATCATTTCCTTGAAAGTTACAAATGGGAGTGGTGTGTGAGTAAAAACGATTAAAAAAGGAATAAAAATGCTTCTTATAAAGCCTCTCAAGTGCAAGGGATCGCAACATTGGGAGTTGTTAAGTAGTATGAGGGCTAAAATTTATACTTTTATTAAGCATAAAAAAGATAGTGCACAATGGACTTATATCTCAAGGAGAGTATGTATACTATTTATGAGTGGAGTTTGAAATATAGTTAAGAGTATTGAGCAATCGCTCTTTAAAAAGCCTGTGAATGTATAACATTAAATGTATTCTGTTTGGGATGTTCTGTTTTGTATAGAGGAGCAACACCATTAAAGCAATATTTTATAATTATTTAAATAGCACTCTTCCCCCTAACTTTCAAATGTTAGCCAATTACATGATCTATCTGCTTTATTTGCTTCTTTGACTGTTGTAAATTTTTGATGATTCAATTTCGTAGTTTTAGAACAGATGTATCTATCCTAAAACTCTTACATGTTTCAGCGAATGAGAATAATTATACATTCAGACTATCTTAAGCGAAAAAATATTTTCATACCAAATAAATATGAAGAGCTACTGCTATAAAAACTGGTAAATCCACAATCTCTTTGTTGTTTATATGTCAATAAATTAAACGCAAAGGAAAATTCTTCGTCGTTCTTAGGATATTTTTCGTTTCTGATCTTGATTTTTCATTCCAAATCGACAATATGAGCTTGGGAGGTTGGTGGTGGACGGACTACTCGCCAACTGGGTCAGGTCTGGAAAGAAGCAGCCCCAACGAGTTCTGGTACGGGTCATCGTTCCAACCTCCTATTTTGCTGAAGAAATTATTTTTTATGCTGTCTTTTAGCGAGGTATTTTTAATCTTCAGAGCAGCATTTGTATGCAGCAAATAAAGGGGTTTTGTTATTTTTAAACAAATTGTCCCATAAATAATTTGATTAAGAAAAAATCCTTTTATATGAGACTACAGTATTGATCTATGCTTTTGTATTATCAAAATGTACGCATAAAGAACTTCGAAGTTGGAAATACTCATGGAAAATTTACCGGTAGAAACAGCCTATCGTGTTCTTGCTCGTAAATATCGACCCCAAAACTTCTCTGACCTCATTGGTCAGGAAGCTATGGTGCGTACTCTCACCAACGCCTTTGAAAAAGGTCGTATTGCACAAGCGTGGATGTTAACAGGGATTCGTGGCGTAGGTAAAACCACAACAGCACGTATTTTGGCACGTGCGCTTAATTATAAAACAAAAGATATTGATCAACCAACAACTGTATTGGACTCTCTTGGTGAACATTGCACACAAATTATCGAAGGACGCCATATTGATGTTATAGAAATGGATGCCGCTTCTCATACGGGCATTGATGATATTCGTGAAATTATTGAACAAATACGCTATCGTCCTGTTTCTGCACGCTATAAGGTTTATATTATCGATGAAGTACATATGCTCTCAACACAAGCCTTTAATGGTTTATTGAAAACTCTTGAAGAACCACCTTCCCATGTGAAATTTATTTTTGCCACAACAGAAATTCGCAAAGTTCCTATTACAATTCTTTCGCGTTGCCAACGTTTTGATTTACGACGTATTGACTCAAAAGCTTTGAGTGCACATTTGCGTCAAATTGCGAAATATGAAAAGGTAGAAGTAGAAGATCAAGCACTCTCTATGATTGCCCGTGCTGCAGAAGGATCTGCACGTGATGCATTATCCATTTTTGATCAAGCAATCGCCCATAGCAATGGCAATGTTAATGCTATTGCGGTGCGTACAATGTTAGGATTAGCGGATCAAGCACGTATTATTGATCTTTTTGAATTTATCATGAAGGGCGATGTTGTCAATGCGTTACATGAATTACGCAGTCAATATGAAGCAGGTGCTGATCCTCTTACTATATTGACAGAACTAGCCGATTTTAATCATCTGGTCACACGTTTACGTTTTACACCAGAAATAGTGGAAGATTTCTCTCTGACTGAAGAACAACGTTTAAGAAGTTTAGACTTTTCAAAAAAACTTTCCGTTCCTA
Organism: Bartonella sp. AP36NXGY; assembly: GCF_042195865.1. Lineage (NCBI taxonomy): Bacteria > Pseudomonadati > Pseudomonadota > Alphaproteobacteria > Hyphomicrobiales > Bartonellaceae > Bartonella > Bartonella sp. AP36NXGY. Next base: position 36,876 of record NZ_JBHIPD010000004.1, read on the forward strand.
TTTTATCCCGAAACTGGCAAATGTTACTCAAAGGTTTACAGGAAGTTAATCAAACTGCACGTCCTCTTCAAGCCGCTGAAATGCTTTTAATTCGTCTTGCTCACACGGCTGACTTACCAACTCTTGATGAGGCTTTAAAAAAGCTTACGCAAGAAAAAACGCCTCTCACACTGATTAAAAACTCTTCTCATCAAGAATCTACAAATGCAAATAATATAACAAAAGAAACAATGGTCGGAGCCCATGCTTCCTCGAGCATTTCAAATACATTAGCCGATCAATCAGATTTAAAAACATCTTTGAAAAACCAATTAGATCATTCCTTACAACCAGAAAATTTAGTTAAAAATCAAAACCATGACAAAATCAGCGCCCAAGAAGCAACAGAAATTCTAGAAACTTCTCAATCTACTGATCTTTCTGAAAAGATTGCAAATTTATCGCATTCTGTCATGCAAAAAACAGAAAAGATTACTGAACCTAAAACTCTCGTGATTAATTCTTTGCACGATATTGTTCAATTAGCCGAACAGCATAATGACGTTCCTTTCAAACTCCTTGTTAAAGAATTTGTTCATCCTGTTTCTTTTGAAGCTGGGCATATTACCTTAAGACTTTCTGAAAATACCCCACAATTTCTTGCTCATGATATAGAAAAAAAGATATCTCAATGGACAGAAAAACGCTGGACAATAACTTTTGTTAATGAAGGAGGTGGCCCAACCTTACAGGAGGAAAGTATAGCGATTCAAAAGACTCTTTTTTCCAATGCAGAAACAGATCCTGATATCGCGAAAATCCTCAATCATTTCCCAGAAGCAAAAATTGTCGATATTCGACTCAATAAAGAAGAAAATGATCTTGATTTACTCCCCAATACCTTTAAAAATGCTGATATTTTTAAAAATAAAAATGATATCAATGATGAATAAGGATACCTATTCCTATGCGTGAAATGATGAGCATGATGAAAAAAGCCAAAGAAATGCAAGAAAAAATGCAGAAGATTCAAGAAGAAATAGCTAATCTGCAAGCTGTGGGCACTGCAGGGGGTGGTCTCGTCAATATCACTTTAAATGGCAAAAATATTATAACAGCAATTCAAATTGATCCTTCATTACTCAAACCTGAGGAAGCTGAAATTCTTGAAGATCTCATTATGGCAGCTTATAATGAAGCAAGAACAAAAATCGAAATGGCAATAGAAGAAAAAACCAAAAGTATGACGGCAGGGCTACCACTCCCATCAGGTTTCAAGCTTCCATTTTAATGAAACGGATTTTTTCCGTGGGACAAAAATATGTCTAAATACATTGCAGGACCTGAGATTGAACGTCTCATTCAGATTTTATCACGGTTACCAGGTCTTGGTCCACGTTCAGCGCGTCGTGCTGCACTTCATCTTATCAAAAAAAAAGAGACATTGCTGGAGCCTTTAGGAGCAGCTATACAAGCAGCTATAGAAAAAGTCGGCATTTGTTCTGTTTGTGGAAATGTCGATACCATTGATCCTTGTTCAATTTGTACAGATTTGCGCCGCGATGATACAACAATCATCGTTGTTGAGGATATTGCTGATCTGTGGGCTCTTGAACGCGCAAAAACTTTAGCCGCACGTTACCATGTGTTGGGTGGGCGACTCTCCCCCTTAGATGGAATAGGTCCTGACGAACTCAACATTGCCACCTTAATACAACGTGTTGTACAAAACCCTATTATTACGGAGATTATTCTTGCTGTCAATGCGACTGTCGAAGGTCAAACAACTGCTCACTATATCACTGATCAGCTTTCTAATTTTCCAGTTAAAATTACGCGACTTGCTCATGGTGTTCCTGTAGGAGGCGAGCTTGATTATCTTGATGATGGAACTTTAGCAGCAGCTGTACAAGCAAGAACAAATCTTTAAAAATTTCTTTCTCTTACCTGTTATCTCGCTTTATTTACTATCATTTCTTTTTATGGGGAAATATTAAAATGATCAAAAAACATCTCTCACTTTTAAACGACTTTGGTCCTGGTATTCTAACATGTTTACTCATATCAGCCTTAGCTTATGGCTTAGAAGTTGTAGAAAAACAGCTTTTTGGACAAGCATGGCTTGAAAGCCTTGTTTTGGCAATTCTTTTAGGATCGATTATCCGTAGTTGTTTTCCTTTGCCAACATATTTTCAAAAAGGTATCACCTTTTCTGCAAAAACACTTCTCGAAATTGCTATCGTTCTTCTAGGAGCAAGCATTAGCATTAACGCAGTCCTTTCAGCTGGTTGGAATTTGCTTGCTAGTATCATATTCGTGATATTCGTAACGATTATCCTGAGCTTTGCCATCGGCCGACTTTTCGGGCTTTCTACACATTTAGCAATGCTGGTCGCTTGTGGGAATGCTATTTGTGGCAATTCAGCTATTGTTGCCGTTGCACCTGTCATAAAAGCAAAACATGACGATGTAGCCGCGTCAATTGCCTTCACTGCTCTTTTAGGAATTCTTATTATTTTATTTTTACCCTTTTTACATCCATCTCTGAATTTGTCATTTAGCCAATATGGTGTGCTTGCTGGCATGGTTGTGTATGCTGTACCACAGGTTTTAGCAGCAACAGCACCTATCTCTTTTCTGAGTGTTCAAATTGCAACAATTGTCAAATTAGTACGGGTTCTCATGTTAGGCCCTGTTATTTTTACTCTATCAATCATTTATCGCCGATCAGCACAAACACGCTTGCGTTTACATACCCTCGTCCCATGGTTTATCATTGGCTTTATTATCATGATGCTTGTTCGCTCAAGTGGTCTTATCCCTGAAAAGGCTATCAATCCCATCAAATTTATTGCCCAGTTGTTTACTGTTATCTCAATGGCTGCACTAGGATTAGGTGTTGATATCCGATCACTAAAAAAAGCAGGATGGCGCGTCATTTTGGCTTCAACCTGCTCCATAATTATTCTCGGTATTTGTAGCCTTATCATGATACAATTGAATGATTTAAATCATATAACATTTTAAATGTGCATTGATTATTATTTTTTCAACGTAGTATACAATCAACCCAAAGTCCTCATTATTATTAAAATCAGTTCTTTCATAAACCAGAAAAAGTTCTAAAATACTGCTCATTATTCTATACAAAAAATTGAAAGAGCTGATATTTAAGTGAAAACTGTCAAATGTGCTTTTCAGTCCATAATGATTTGCAACAGGGTAGTATCAAAATACGTAACTCATGCAAAACAATGCCATTTCTTTCATCTGCTCTCATTACGCTGAGTTTTTTATATAAAGACGGATAGAATATGTTCTTATTTGGAAAAAATGTGGGGTCATAACTTTTCCTCTTTTAAATTACTTTTACTTACTATGTAATACAAGTGGCATCAAAGTACTATTTGATAGCTTACAAGTTGTGACAACCCTTCCATTTAAACGATTCGTGAAGGAGTTTTTATTCTTTTCTTCAACAGTTTTGATTCATACGCTAACTCCGCTTGTAATATACAAGCTAATAACTTTAATTGTTTCACCATAAGTAGACTTAAAATAAGAGAATCTTACAATACTCAAGGTACTCATTCAAAAAGTGATAAAAATAAGGATTAAATCAACATCTCGTTCTATCCCATAAAAAGATATTGTTGCTTATTGTCACTAGTAACTTTCTTACAAATGAAATATACGATAATGAAAAGATTAAAAATACAGCAGGACTTTTATTTATCGTTTTATTCAACTAAAATATTTTTATGCTTATCCTTGCTATAGATACCGCTTCAATTTATTGTGCTGTTGCGCTTATTCGTCATAAATCTGTTATTGCGCGTATCAATGAACGCATAAACAAAGGACATGCCGAAAAAATTATTGGGCAGATTACACAAATAATGAAACAAGCCAATATGACGCTTGATCAAGTTGAGCGTATTGCTGTCAATATTGGACCTGGATCATTTACTGGTGTACGTGTCGGTGTTGCAACAGCGCGCGCTTTGGCATTAGCACTTGAAATACCTGCTGTTGGAGTGAGTGCTCTTGAAGCGTTAGCAGCACAAGTCATAAACAATAAAAGTACAGCATCGGCAATTACTGTTGTCATTGAAGCAGGGAGAGGGATGTTCTACCATCAAAATTTTCATAATGATCTCACACCTTTGGGAGAGCCGGGATTAAAAACAATTGAAAATATCCTCGAAGATTTGCCCAAAAAAACCCGACTGACTGGCCCAGCTGCTGATATCGTTGTGGAGCATATTAAAAACCATAAAATATACGAAAAAATTGTCCTAGAAAAAATCCCCTGCGAAGCGGCCGATATTGTAAACTATGCTTATCTTGCTGCAAACAAACAATCAAAAAATTCACCTCGCCCACTCTATCTACGCAGCGCTGATGCAAAACAACAAACCAATTTTGCTTTACCACAAAAAAAATAATGCCCAAATTTTCATTGACAAAAAAGAATTTTGGAATTGCTCCGCTACAAGTTAATGATAGTGCTTCTCTTCATCAAATTCATCAGCATTGTTTTACCCCTTCTTGGGAAAAACAAGCTTTTGATAATTTCTTAACAGATCACTCTATCTTCGGATACAAAGCTTTTCTCATTGATCACTCTGATCAAATTTTAGGCTTTTGCCTATGCCGTCTCATCCTTGATGAAGCAGAAATCATCACAATTGCTGTTCATCCTCATTATCGTCAAAAAGGAATTGGTACCTTTCTTATCGATCGTACAGTTCACCATCTTCACGACAAGGGCGCTATAAAATTATTCTTGGAAGTAGAAGCCACAAATCTTTCTGCTTTGAACCTTTATCAACGCTTTGAATTTCAAAAAATTTCTGAACGTCTTGCCTACTACGCGTCAAAAAATGGTCGTGGTGATGCAATTATCATGCAAAAAACTTTTAAGCAAATAGATTGAGATTTGTGTAAAAAACATTTACACATGCGCTATGAATAAAGTAAATCCTAAAAATACGCCTCCTGTTGCTCCTAAAAAGGTTTTTATCAAAACCTATGGATGTCAAATGAACGTTTATGATAGCCAACGGATGACTGATAGCCTCAGTTCGCAAGGCTATGTGACAACACAAATTCCCAATGATGCCGATCTTATTCTTGTTAATACCTGTCATATTCGTGAAAAAGCAGCAGAAAAACTTTATTCTGATCTTGGTCGTTTGCGCGTTATGCGTCAAGAGCGCACACCTGATAAACCCCTGATGGTTGGTGTAACAGGTTGTGTTGCACAAGCTGAGGGAAGTGAAATCTTGCGCCGTGCTCCAACAGTGGATCTTGTTATTGGTCCGCAAATGTATCATCGCTTGCCAGAATTGTTAGAAAAAGCCAAACAAGGGAAAAAAATTATCGAAACAGACTATGCTGTTGAAGATAAATTTGCTCATTTGCCGCCCCATAATAAACATGCAGTAAGAAAACGAGGTGTTAGCGCATTTTTAACAGTACAGGAAGGTTGCGATAAATTTTGCACTTTTTGTGTTGTTCCTTACACACGCGGTGCTGAAATATCACGATCCGTTGAGCAAATTACCGAGGAAGCCCTTCAACTCATCGAAGCGGGTGTCAAAGAAATTACGCTGCTTGGACAAAATGTCAATGGTTGGCATGGACAAAGTGCTGATGGCAAAACTTGGCGTCTTGGCGATCTTCTTTATCATCTCGCAAAACTCGATGGTTTAAAGCGTTTGCGTTACACAACCAGCCACCCACGTGATATGGATGATAGCCTTATTGCCGCGCATCGAGATCTTGATATGTTAATGCCTTACCTCCATCTTCCTGTTCAATCAGGTTCAGATCGCATCTTAAAAGCCATGAACCGACAACACAAAAGCTCTCATTATCTTCATCTTATCGAAAAAATTCGGACGGCACGACCCGATATTGCCTTTTCAGGTGATTTTATTGTAGGGTTTCCAGGAGAAACAGATGAAGACTTTGAAGAAACCATTAAACTTATTCAACAAGTACAGTACAGTTCAGCTTATTCTTTTAAATATTCCCCCCGTCCTGGAACAGTGGGAGCCACAATGAAAAATCATGTTGATGAATCTGTAAAAGATGCCCGACTTCAACATTTACAAGCCCTTCTCCTTGAGCAACAAAATGCGTTTTTGCGTTCTAAAATTGATCAAAAAACGAACGTTCTCATCGAAAAACCTGGACGTCACTCAGGGCAAATGGTAGGGCGTTCCCCTTGGCTTTTACCTGTTGTTGTCGATACAGAAGCCTCTACAGGTAGCGTGATAGAAATTCATATTAAAAATGCAAGCTCAAACAGTTTTGTTGGTGAAGTGACAAATAGATAAACATGCCTCTAATACCTTGTTCAAAAATAAATATTTTGGAAAACTCTTTTATTTTAAAAGCAAATGATTACATCTAAAGCGTACACTTTTTGTAAAAATTGTCTTTTATAAAATTTACTTAACAAAATGTGCAACATTTATGTAGATATGGAGAATAGGCTGAAAGCTTCAACCGAAAAAATAAAGCGTATTAAAGAAAAAGTAAATATGTCCCTTGAAAAGGCTGATACCTTGAAACAAACAAGCGCTTCAGATGTGAGCCAAGTTGTTTTGATTTTCGAAAATAATAAATATGCAAAAGCAGTTTTTGGTAAATTTGACGAAAATCTCGCTTATATCGAAAAAAAACTCGAACTTAGTATTCATCCGCGTGGTAATGAAGTCTTAATCCGTGGAAATATTTCTGTTATAAAACGTGCGCAATATGCATTGCAGCAGCTTTATGAACGTGCCAAAACACATCAAGAGCTCACTTTATCAGATATAAAAGGAGCGATTGCTATGGCAAATATACCAAAGAAGCAGAAAGAAGACACAATAACACACAAATCTGCAACGAAACGTATAGCAGCTCGGTTGAGTACCCATAAAAAAATAATTCATGCAAGAACTCCAACACAAGACGCTTACATAAGTGCTATGGAGCATACTGAACTTGTGTTTGGTGTAGGACCAGCAGGAACAGGAAAAACGTATCTTGCTGTTGCTCATGCTGCAATGCTTCTAGAACGTGGTATCATTGAGCGAATTATTCTCTCACGTCCGGCTGTTGAAGCTGGAGAACATCTTGGTTTTCTTCCCGGTGATCTCAAAGAAAAAGTCGACCCATATTTACGACCACTTTATGATGCTCTTTATGATATGATGCCCGCTGAAAAAATAGAACGCATTTTAGCCTCTGGTGTCATAGAAATTGCTCCTCTCGCCTTTATGCGCGGACGAACACTTGCCCATGCTGCTGTTATTCTTGATGAGGCACAAAATACTACGCCCATGCAAATGAAAATGTTCCTCACACGTCTTGGAGAAGGAACACGTATGATTGTTACCGGTGACGTAAGCCAAATTGATTTGCCTACAGGGCAAAAATCAGGTCTCATTGAAGCAATTCGCATTCTTTCAAATGTAGAAAATATTGCAATTGTGCATTTTGATGAAAAAGATGTTGTACGCCACCCACTTGTTGCTGCTATCGTTCGTGCTTATGATCGTGATTCCGAAATACAAAATAAAAAAAAATCATTCGCATGCGATGCATTAAAAAATGAATTTGATTCATCATGATTATTATTGATATAATGATTAAAAGCGCAGGGTGGAATGATGAGAAAATGCTTTATAATATCACTGAAAAAGCATTAATGGCAACTATGCATCATGTTTCATTGGCAAATGTTGTAAGCGAGATTAGCCTGCTTTTTACGGATGATGAACATATGGCACAAATCAATGCACAATGGCGCAACAAAAACAAATCTACTAATGTATTATCCTTTCCTGCTTTTCCACTTAAAGCTGGAAATCGACCTGGTCCCATACTCGGTGATATTATTATTGCCCGAGAAACTGTTGTTTTCGAAGCAGAGAAAGAAGGAAAAACATTTCAAGACCATTTAACACATATGATTGTTCATGGTATCTTGCATCTGCTTGGTTATGACCATGAAACTGATGATGAAGCATATAAAATGGAAAAGCTCGAAAGAGAAATTCTTCAAAAGCTTTCCATAAAAGATCCTTACGCATAATTGTCTATCAATGATAAAATTTAACTTTTAAAATCAATATTACCAGCATACCATTTAAAGCCTCTTATTTATCTATTATAAAAAAGAAAGTCTAGAAGATTTCAAAACCATGGCAAACAAAATAAATGCACAAAATAATAGTCAAGCATCTTCTAATAATGAAAAAGACCCCTCTCAGCAGACGAATCATACAGAGAAATATTCCCTGATGAATCATTTATTTTCATTCTTACGGGGTCGTAATTGTGCATCTACGTCACTGCGCGATGATCTTACCGTTGCACTCACGACTAACAATGAAAAAGATACCGCCCTCTTCTCACCTGAAGAACGTACTATGCTGCATAACATTTTACGCTTACGTGAAGCACGCGTGGATGATGTTATGATACCTCGTTCTGAAATCGAAGCATTAGAAATAAACACCTCTCTTGGAGAAACCCTTAAATGTTTTGCAAAAATTGGTCATTCTCGTATCCCCGTTTATGCTGAAACTTTAGATGATCCGCGCGGCATGATCCATATCCGCGATATTCTTAACTACATCACTCGCTTTATTATCAACCCAACAAAAACCGAACAAAAATCCGATTTGCTTCAATTAAACCATACAGACTTGCATACTCCAATCGGTGAATTGGATTTGATCCGAACAGTTCTCTTTGTTCCCAGTTCTATGCTTGCAAGCAAATTATTAACACGGATGCAAACTACACGAACTCAAATGGCTTTAGTTATTGATGAACATGGAGGAACAGATGGTCTCGTTTCAATGGAAGATATTGTTGAGTTAGTCGTTGGGGATATCGAAGATGAACATGATAATGTCGACAATGCTATCGTACGTGAACCAAATAATAAATGGCTCGTTGATGCAAGAACTGAACTAGAAGATGTGGAGAAAGCTCTTGGTCCTGATTTTATCGTAGGGGAATATGGTGATGAAGTTGATACTATTGGTGGTTTGATCGTCTCAATTCTTGATCGCATTCCTGCTAAAGGTGAAATTGTCGAAGCTGTACCTGGCTATAGATTTCGTATTTTAGAAGCTGATAAACGCCGGATTAAACGATTGCGCATTTTTCGCATTCCCAAAAATGAGAATCTTGAGAACAATGCCATCCCTAAAGAATAGTCCAGTATTTTTAAACAATTTCATCGTTTTTTTGTTCTCTGTTACAGGCTGGAAGCGCCAAGCATGGATATTTCTGTGTGGTGCTCTTACTTCTTTTGCACTTCCACCCTTTTATTTAACGCCTCTTTGCTTTTTAACTTTCCCTCTCTTTATTGTTTTACTTGACTCAATACGGGCCACCAAAAACAATAAAAAACATTTTTTTACTTACGCTTTAAGCTGTGGAACCTTTGGTTTTAGTTATTTTATTTGCGGCCTTTGGTGGCTATGCAATGCTTTGTTAACAGATCCAGATTCTTTTGGTTGGGCAGTCCCATTAGCCATTTTATTCCCTCCACTCTACCTTTCTCTTTATTGGTTTTTTTCTGGTTTCATTGTCGGTTTATTATGGACAAAAGGAATAGCACGCTTTTTTGTTTTAGCCTTTGCATTAGGATTATCCGAGTGGTTGCGTGCGTTTTTATTCACAGGATTTCCATGGAATTCTCTTGGCTATACAGCCATGCCAACCCCAATGTTCATGCAATCTGATGCAATCGTAGGACTTTACGGAATGAATATTCTTGCTGTCTTAGCCTACAGTTTGCCAACTGTTTTATTAACGGATGAAAAAAAGAAAGTGGCACTTTCTCTTTGCTTATCACTTATATTCATTCACTGTGGTTTTGGGTTTTATCGTCTTCATACTATAGAAAACACAACTGAAGATCAAAAAAGTGCTTATTGGGTGCGCATTGTTCAACCGTCCATCCAACAAAATATAAAATTGCGTGATAATACACGAGAATCTATGTTGGAAGCACATATGAAGCTAAGTGCAACGCCAACAACCGATCAAAATTCAGAACCCGATTTTATCGTATGGCCTGAAGCTTCCGTTCCTTACCTTCTCTATGATAATTCATCTATCACAATGCGCATTGCCTCTCTTTTAAAACCTAAACAATGGGCTATTGTTGGAGCAATACGCGCCAGCAATGATCTACCTCATTCCCAAACACAATATTTTAATACAATTGCAGTCATTAATGCTCAAGGTAATATTTTAAATACTTCCGATAAACTTCATTTGGTTCCTTTTGGTGAGTATCTTCCTTATCAGAATTTATTGAAAAAAATTGGATTGCGTACCCTTGCTGATAATATTGGTGGATATAGTGCTGCAAGTGTGCGCAAAATTGTTACAATGCCAAACGGATTTTCTTATCTACCCTTAATTTGTTATGAAGCAATATTTCCCCATGAAATGACTTTTAAAGGCTCCCCACCTCAAGCAATTATTAATATTACAAATGATGCATGGTTTGGTGTAACACCTGGACCCTATCAACATCTTCAACAAGCACAGCTTCGTGCCGTTGAACTGGGAATCCCCCTCATACGGGCCGCCAATAATGGCATATCAGCTGTTATTGATTCTTATGGACGAATCGTTGTAGCTCTTCGACAAAATGCTGTAGGCATTATTGATTCACAAGTTCCATCATCCATTACCCCTATAGGAAGCAATGAATACAGAACTTTCTCTACTTTTATCTTATTCATCCTTATGCTATTGTGTCGTATTGGTTTTGGTTTTACAAAACAGCTTAAATGATTCAAGTGCCCTTTGTACGGTATTGTGTTGTGTGTACCAGTGATATTGGGAAAAAATATTACATATTGTTTTAATTATATGATAAATCAACTGCGCATAAATATGATGTTGGTTTAGAAGAAAAATGCTGGAAATAAAGAGTTGCATTATGACCGAAACTAGAAAAAAACCTGACCCTATAGATATCTATGTTGGAACTCGTATCCGTTTACGTCGTAATATTTTAGGACTCACTCAAGAGAAACTAGGTGAAAAATTAGGAATTACTTTTCAGCAAATCCAAAAATATGAAAAAGGAACAAACCGTATTGGTGCCAGCCGTCTTCAAGCGATAGCGGAAATTATGGATGTTCCTGTTTCTTACTTTTTTGATAAAGGTATTACCTCCCAACAAGTAGAGGGGTTTGCTGAAAGTGAACACAATTTTATAGACTTTTGTTCTAGCAGCGAAGGGATTCAGCTCATGCGCGCTTTTACAAATATATCTGATGCTAAAGTGCGTCGAAAAATTATTGACTTGGCAAAAGCACTTTCTGAGGAAGATTTGACAAATAAGTTATAAATTAAAATTATATCTTTTCTCTTTTATTCATATACATTTGCATTGACTATTTGCTGTAGAATTAGCAAATGGTGACGACTTTAGTAAGCAATTGATTAAATCGTTGGTTTTCTTTTTTGAAGGAGTTCCTATGCCGCATCAAGATTATCTTTTTACGAGCGAATCGGTATCGGAAGGACATCCTGATAAAATTTGTGATCGTATTTCCGATGAAATCGTTGATATGATCTATAAAGAAGCTGAAAAGACTGGTACTGATCCATGGTTAGTACGCGTTGCCTGTGAAACTCTCGTCAGTGTCAACCGTGTTGTTATCGCTGGTGAAGTACGTGTTCCCGATACGCTATTAAAAAAAGATAAAAATAAAGAATTCATCTATGATGAAACTAGCTTTCCACTCATTAATCCTACACGTTTTCGTACAGCAGCGCGCCGTGCTATTCGTACCATTGGCTATGAACAAGCAGGCTTCCATTGGAAAACTGTTAAAATTGATGTTCTTTTGCGCCCACAATCAGCTGATATAGCAAGAGGGGTTGATAATGCTACGGATCGGCATGGTGAAGAAGGAGCGGGTGATCAAGGTATCATGTTTGGATATGCTTGCCGTGAAACACCTGATCTCATGCCTGCGCCAATTTATTATGCGCATAAAATTCTCAAACTTCTTGCCGCAGCTCGTCATAAAGGAGAGGGAGAAACTGGAAAATTAGGACCAGATGCTAAAAGCCAAATAACCATACGTTATAAAAATGGAAAACCGATAGAGGTCACATCCATTGTTCTTTCAACGCAGCACCTTGATGAAAGCTGGGATTCCAATAAAGTACGTACAGTGGTTGAACCTTACATTCGCCAAGCTTTACATGACATTCCCATTGCAGCTCAATGTAGTTGGTATATTAACCCAACAGGAAAATTTGTCATTGGAGGCCCTCAAAGCGATGCCGGATTAACGGGACGCAAAATTATTGTGGATACTTACGGAGGTGCAGCACCCCATGGAGGCGGTGCTTTTTCAGGAAAAGATACAACAAAAGTTGATCGTTCTGCTGCCTATGCGGCACGCTATCTGGCTAAGAATATTGTTGCTGCTCATTTAGCAGAGAGATGCACCATTCAACTCTCCTATGCAATTGGTATTGCACAACCTTTATCTATTTATCTTAATCTTCATGGAACAGGAAAAGTCGATGAAAAGGTTATTGAAGAAGCCATCCGCAAAATAATGGACCTTTCACCTACCGGCATTCGAAAACATCTTGACCTCAATAAACCTATTTATGCGAAAACAGCTGCCTATGGTCACTTTGGTCGTAAACCAAAACACGATGGTTCGTTTTCATGGGAAAAAACTGATCTCGTGAAAACGCTTCAAACAATGATCCAAATCCCATGATTAAACATAATATACGTAAGAGTGAAGCATTTTTTGGACGCCGACAAGGAAAACAACTTCGAGACAGTCAGCTTACACGTATACAAATGCTTCTCCCCAGTTTGAATATTGATTTAAATGTCCCTCCTCCCTTAAACCTTACATCCTTATTTTCAAGCAAAGTAAGAGAAATTCGACTTGAAATCGGTTTTGGTGGAGGTGAACATTTACTTCATGAAATGGCATATTTTCCAAAAACCGGTTTTATCGGCGTCGAGCCCTTTATCAATGGCATGGCAAAAATATTATCGTCTCTTGAACAGCATCAAAACCATCAAAATCGTCTTCGCCTCTATAATGATGATGCTACACGCCTTCTTGATTGGCTCCCTGATAACTCGCTTGATGGAATAGACCTCTTCTATCCTGATCCTTGGCCGAAAAAGAAACACTGGAAACGACGCTTCATCAACATAAAAAATCTTAACCGTTTTGCTCGTGTTCTTAAAATAGGGAAATTTTTGCGCTTTGCTAGCGATATAGACAGTTATGTAAACTGGACTTTGTACCATTGTGCACAACATGATCACTTTGAATGGAAAGCAGAAAGCCCTCAAGACTGGAAACTCCCTTATCCACTATGGAGCGGAACCCGCTATGAAGCAAAAGCTTTACGCGAAGGACGAACGCCTGCCTATCTTACCTTTATCAAGAAATAAATGATCAAGCGCTTTTCTCATAAACAACTTGAAAAATTTTGAATTTAAGAGTATCAATAGTTAAATTCTTGGTCTTATGATGAAGAGTGGGCCGTTGGACCCGCTCTTTTTTAATATCATAAAACTGATGAAACCAACTTGGATAAAATGTATGAACGAAGCTGAAAAAATAAGCAATCTTGACGAACCGCGCCTGTTTGAAGAAGATGGTATCGAAGCACAGGTTGCTGCTCTTGTCATACCACTACTTAAACCTTTAGGTTTTCGTTTGGTTCGTGTGAAACTTCTTGGTCAAAATGGTTTAACACTTCAAATTATGGTTGAACGTGCCGATGGTTCTATGACCATAGAAGATTGTGAAACTGTTAGTCGAACAGTTTCTCCCCTCCTTGATGTACAAAATGTTATTGAACGCAAATATCATTTAGAAATCTCATCACCTGGAATTGATCGTCCATTGGTAAGAAAATCTGATTTTTTTCATTGGCAAGGGCATCTTGCAAAAATTGAAACCAAAATAACAATTGATGGGCGCCGAAAATTTCGTGGGACACTTACAAATATCACGCAAGATGGATTTATTTTAAACACTGATAAAGCTGCTTATGGAGAAGCCATGTATACCCCTATTTCCTTTTGTGATATCATAAATGCGCATTTAGTGCTTACCGATGAGCTTATTCGCGATGCATTGAAACAAAATAAAGATTTAAGTCAACAATTCATTGCCGAAGAGAACGCTAACGACTCTATACAGACGCTCAATTTCAAAAAATAATATCACTGGGAAATACCCATCGTGTGGCACAAAGAAGGAGAAAATTGATGGCTACAAGCGCTAACAGGCTTGAGATTCTGCAAATTGCAGATGCTGTTGCACGTGAAAAGTCAATCGACCGTGAAATTGTCATTTCTGCGATGGCTGATGCTATTCAAAAAGCAGCACGTTCTCGTTATGGTCAAGAAACCAATATTCGTGCTGAAATCAATTCTAAAACAGGTGAAATTAAATTACAGCGCCTGCTTAAAATCGTTGATGTCGTTGAAGACTATACAACGGAAATTACTTTGTCTGATGCTCTCAAACGTCAAGCAGAAGCAAAAATTGGTGATTTTTTTGCTGATCTTTTACCTCCTATGGATTTTGGACGTATCGCAGCACAATCTGCTAAACAGGTTATTGTACAAAAAGTACGCGATGCAGAGCGCGATCAGCAATATGAAGAATTCAAAAATAAAGTTGGTGAAATTATTTCTGGTACAGTTAAGCGTGTGGAATATGGTAACGTCATCGTTGATCTAGGGCGCGGTGAAGCTATTGTTCGCCGTGATGAATTAATTCCTCGTGAATCATTCCGCTATGGAGATCGCATTCGTGCTTTTGTCAATGATGTACACCGTGAAACGCGTGGTCCGCAAATTTTCCTTTCACGCACACATCCCCAATTTATGGTAAAACTTTTCACTATGGAAGTACCAGAAATTTATGATGGTATTATAGAAATCAAATCTGTTGCTCGTGATCCAGGTTCACGGGCTAAAATCGCCGTTGTTTCACGTGATGGTTCCATTGATCCTGTTGGAGCATGCGTTGGAATGCGAGGAAGTCGTGTACAAGCTGTTGTTGCTGAATTACAAGGCGAAAAAATTGATATTATTCCTTGGTCGCCTGATGCGGCAACATTTGTCGTTAATGCACTGCAACCTGCTGAAGTTTCTAAAATCATCCTTGATGAAGATGCTGAACGGATTGAAGTTATTGTGCCAGATGATCAACTTAGCCTTGCTATTGGACGACGTGGGCAAAATGTTCGCTTGGCTTCGCAACTAACAGGATGGAACATTGATATTTTAACGGAAAAGGAAGAATCTGAAAATCGTCAAAAAGAATTTACTGAACGAAGTAAATTGTTTATGGAAGCCTTAGAGGTTGACGAAATGATCGGACAGGTTATGGCATCAGAGGGTTTTTCTTCTATTGAAGAAATCGCCTATATTGATCTTGAAGAAATCGCTTCTATTGATGGTTTTGACCATGATACCGCCGCTGAAATCCAAAGTCGTGCCCGCGAATATCTTGATCATCAAGAAAAAGAACTCGATGAAAAACGCAAAAAGCTCGGAGTTTCTGACGAATTGCGAACACTTCCTGGAATGACAAGTGCTATGTTGGTTGCTGTAGGTGAGGATGGTGTAAAAACAATAGAAGACTTTGCTGGCTATGCCGTTGATGATTTAGCTGGTTGGAGAGAACGTAAAGAAGGTCAAACACAGAATTTTTCTGGTATTTTAACCCCTTTTGACATTACACGCGCAGATGCAGAAGCTATGGTTTTAGCCGCACGTGTACAAGCAGGCTGGATAGACCAAGCTGATCTTGTTACAGAAAATCCTGTAGAAGATGGAAATTCTACAGAAAATGAAAAAATAGATGATTTGGATGTGGATACACTTTAAATGAATGAACGGACTTGCATTGTGACCCGAAAAAATGCTTCAGCACAAACGCTGATCCGTTTTGTTATTGGTCCCAACAACCAAATTGTTCCTGATCTTAAAGCGAATTTACCAGGGCGTGGCGTTTGGATTTCTGCCCATCACGCTGTTATTGAGAAAGCAATCAAACAGAAAGCTTTTCATAGAAATTTTAAAACAGATGTTGAGGTTGCACCAAATCTTGTGCATGTTGTTGATACGCTTTTACTAAAAGCCGCTCTTTCAAGCCTTTCCATGGCACGAAAAGCGGGAGCAATTGTTATGGGAGCAACAAAGGTTGACGCTGCTATCCGCTCTGGTAAAGTTATTCTTGTACTTCATGCTAAAGAAACAACAGAAGATGGGAAACGAAAAATTGCACAGGCCATCCATTCAATACAACAACAAACAAATCGGACTATAAAAACCATATCTTTATTTACAAGTGATGAAATGCGAGTGGCTTTTGGCTCTAATCCTGTAATGCACGCGGCCTTACTGGACACAAAAGCTGCTGAAGGATTTCTCAAAACAACATGTAAATTGATCAGCTATCGTGACGACAAGCATAGTAAGTCTAGTGAGATGACGGCCCAAGCCGTGAAGGAAGTACAATGAGTGAAAATAACAACGACAAAACAACCGTCAAGAAGACACTAACTCTCAAGAGGTCTGTCTTGGAAACGAGTACGGTTAAACAAAATTTTAGTCATGGCCGTACGAAGGCTGTCGTTGTCGAAACCAAACGGCGTAAAATTACGCGACCTGATGAAAAAGCTGAAACCCTACAGCCCATTACAAAGCCGCATGTGGCCCCCCAGCGTTCTAAACCGCGTTTTGAGGGAAAAAAGCCTCAAGAATCTGTGACCAAAAGCAATCTTTCATCAACTGAAATGGAAGCGAGACTTCGCGCGTTAGAAGAAGCACATATCCAAGAAAAAATAACGCGAGAACAAGCCGAAGAAGAAGCAAGACGCGCTAAAGAGCGTGAAGAAATTTTACAGCAAGAAATTAAAGAAAAAGAAATACATCTCCAACAAGAAGAAGAAATATCGCCAGTACAGACTCCACCTGTTCCCCCTCTCATTGAACAGACAGATATTCCTATTGCCCCTAAACAGACAACCGTGGTTGAAAAACGCAAAATAGATGACAATAAAGAGGAAGAACGGCATAGTCGACGTGCTAATCCTGCTAAATCAGAAATACGTGTACCCAAAGTTGTCAAAGGAGCTGATGAGCGGAGACGCGGAAAGTTAACTCTGAATAGTGCACTGGATGAAGAAGGAAGCGCACGTGGGCGCTCAATGGCTGCAATGCGGCGTAGACAGGAAAAGTTTAAGCGTGCACAAAATCAAGAACCAAGAGAAAAAATTTCTCGCGAAGTTGTTCTTCCTGAAACGATTACTATTCAAGAGCTCGCACAACGTATGACTGAGCGTTCTGTTGATGTGATTAAATTCTTGATGAAACAAGGACAAATGATGAAACCTGGCGATGTTATTGATGCAGATGTTGCCGAACTCATCGCTGTTGAATTTGGCCATACTGTTAAACGTGTTTTAGAATCTGACGTAGAAGAAGGTATCTTTAATATAACAGATAATCCTCAAAACATGCAGCAGCGCGCCCCTGTTGTAACCATTATGGGCCATGTTGACCACGGAAAAACTTCGCTTTTGGATGCTATTCGTAAAGCAAATGTTGTTTCTGGCGAAGCAGGAGGTATTACGCAGCATATTGGTGCCTATCAAGTAGAACAAAATGGTCAAAAAATTACCTTTATTGATACACCAGGTCATGCTGCATTTACCGCTATGCGTGCACGCGGAGCTCGTGTTACTGATATTGCTGTTCTCGTTGTAGCCGCTGATGATAGTGTTATGCCTCAAACGATTGAATCAATCAATCATGCGAAAGCTGCTGGTGTACCTATCATTGTTGCTATCAACAAAATTGATAAACCAGCTGCGAATGCACAAAAAGTGCGTACAGAACTTCTACAACATGAAGTGTTTGTTGAAACTATGGGTGGAGAAACTTTGGACGTTGAAGTTTCTGCTAAAACTGGTCAAAATCTTGATAAACTTCTCGAAGCTATCCTTCTTCAAGCTGAAATGCTTGATCTGAAAGCAGATCCTCAACGAACTGCAGAGGGCGTTATCATTGAAGCCAAATTGGATCGCGGACGTGGGTCTGTTGCAACAGTTCTTGTTCAAAAAGGTACATTACACCCTTCTGATATTATCGTTGCTGGAAATGAATGGGGTCGTGTACGTGCTTTGATTGACGACCATGGCCGCCATGTCAAAGAGGCCGTTCCCTCTACACCAATTGAAATTTTAGGCATGCAAGGAACACCACAAGCCGGAGACCGTTTTGCTGTTGTCACACATGAAGCAAAAGCACGTGAAATTTCTGAATATCGGCAACGATTAGCACGTGATAAAGCTGTTGCGCGGCAAACTGGTTCGCGTGGTTCTCTTGAACAGATGATGACAAAATTGCAAACGACTGGTGTTAAGGAATTTTCTCTTATTATAAAAGGAGATGTGCAAGGATCAATTGAAGCAATCGCTTCAGCATTGGAAAAACTCGGAAATGACGAGGTTCGTGCGCGTATTGTACATTCTGGTGCTGGAGGAATTACCGAAAGTGATATTTCTCTTGCAGAAGCTTCTAACTCTGCTGTAATTGGCTTTAATGTTCGAGCCAATAAGCAGGCACGTGATTTTGCTAAAACACAAGGAATTGAAATTCGTTATTACAACATCATTTATGATCTTGTTGACGATATCAAGGCTGCTATGTCTGGATTACTCTCACCAGAACAGCGTGAAACTTTCCT
The DNA here is from genome assembly GCF_042195865.1 of Bartonella sp. AP36NXGY. Classification (NCBI taxonomy): domain Bacteria; kingdom Pseudomonadati; phylum Pseudomonadota; class Alphaproteobacteria; order Hyphomicrobiales; family Bartonellaceae; genus Bartonella; species Bartonella sp. AP36NXGY. The sequence continues at coordinate 55,664 of NZ_JBHIPD010000004.1, forward strand.
TGGTAATGCTGAAATTCTAGAAGTCTTTAACATTACAAAAATTGGAAAAGTTGCAGGATGTCGTGTTACAGAAGGTAAAATAGAACGAGGAGCCGGTGTTCGCCTTATCCGCGATAATATCGTTATTCACGAAGGAAAGCTGAAAACACTCAAACGCTTTAAGGATGAAGTCAATGAAGTGCAAAGTGGTCAAGAATGTGGAATAGCCTTTGAAAATTATGAAGACATGCGCGCAGGAGACATCATTGAGACCTTCCGTATCGAACATATTAACCGCACATTATAAAATAATCCAATAACTTTACTCTGTTGTGAAATGAGAAAAGTTATTAGGTTTTATACACAATATCTCTTTTTCCTTATCTAAATGGTCAAAAAAGAGATCTTGTAGCAGGGATAAAACTTTGATGAAAAATGCAGGGCCATCACAACGGCAACTTAGAGTAGCAGAGCAAGTACGTCATGCAATAGCGCATATATTACAGCGTGATATTTTGCTTGATGATGTCTTGAAAGATATTGTTATTTCTGTCTCTGAAGTACGCATGTCACCAGATTTAAAAATTGCTACTTGCTTTGTATCACCTCTCAGTACTCTTAAAAATGCTTCTCATACCGATGTTGTTGATACCCTCAATAAACATAGTCGTTTTCTCCGTGGAGAAATCAGTCATGCGTTGCGACAAATGAAATATATGCCAGAACTGCGTTTCCGACTTGATAATAGCTTTGATAATTTTTCAAAAATTGATGCCCTCCTTCGCTCGCCTGAGGTTGCACGCGATCTTCACCATAGTGATACAGATGAGGATTAAAGATATGGCGCGGCAACACAAGAAAAAAGGGCGTCCTGTTTCTGGCTGGGTCATATTTGATAAACCAAAAGGAATGAAATCAACAGAAGCTGTCTCACAAATCAAATGGCTCTTCCATGCTCAAAAGGCAGGACATGCGGGTACACTTGATCCTCTTGCTTCTGGTCTCCTTCCCATTGCATTGGGCGAAGCAACCAAAACCGTCCCTTACGTGATGCAAGGCAAAAAAACTTACCGTTTTCATATTGCTTGGGGGCAAGAGCGCTCAACAGATGATTTAGAAGGAGAAATAACGAAAACTTCTCTCATACGTCCAACACAAGAAGAAATACTTGCTCTTCTTCCTCAATATACAGGTGTTATTTTGCAAACACCTCCACAATTTTCAGCAATCAAAATTGCTGGAAATCGTGCCTATGATTTAGCGCGTGAAGGGGAAGTTGTTGACATTCCGCCCCGTGAAGTGGAAATAGAAACTTTCAAGTTATTAGAAATGCCTACCAAAGAGCATTCTATCTTTGAAATAACCTGCGGAAAAGGAACTTATGTGCGCTCTTTAGCACGCGATATGGGACGTGATCTCGGTTGCTATGGGCATATTGCTGATTTAAGACGTATTGCCGTCGCACCTTTTGATGAAGAAGATCTCATTACATGGGAGGAACTAAAAGCGGCCATTCCGCCAAATAAAAACACTACAGATGAGAATAATCGTTCTTTTGAAAAAAACTTCTCAACACTCGATGGGCTCTTAATTGACACAAGCGCCGCATTGGATTGCCTCCCTCACTATATCCTTAATGAAACTCAAGCACAGAGAATTATAAGAGGCCATTCTATCCTCTTGAATCATCACAAAGCACCTCTTGATGAAGAGGAAATTTGTGTCCTCTATAAGGAACAACTTCTTGCTATTGGCACTCTCGACAAAGGTCTATTTAAACCAAAGCGGATTTTCACAATTTAATCGATTCTTTTCCCAACCACCTTTTGCGGAAAGATATTTTTCTCTATCAATTAAGAAAAATATGGTGCTTTTCATTGTCTATATTTACCGTATTCATATCAAAATTTAAGTCAGTGCTATAAGCTAACACCACCACACACTTTTTCCTCTTAATGTCGCAATAATCCTTGCATTTAAAGGATTCATAAAAGGCTTTTTATTTCTTTTTCAATCGTTTTTTACTCATACTTTAGTCCTCGTTTATAATGTACAAGCAAAGATATGGACTGATTTACTCTAAATAGATTTGAAACGAGAAAAGCTTAAGATTTTCAGAATCTATCACTCAACATGAAAAATGAAAAATAACCATTATAAATCAATTCATTAAATATTGAAACAGCAATTTTTTTATGATTACGCTAACAAATTGATCGAAATAATATTAATATATGTAATATTTACAAAAACTGTTTTAACCCTAAGGGAGATGATCAGAGGAAACTTTTAAAAGCATCTCATTGGCTTGAGGTATTGTTTGGCGTTCAATCATACGGTGCACTCTTATACCGTTAGGAGCACAATTTAAATGACGCAGACGCTTATTGACTTCTGCATCCGCTTTTGTGCGACGATGATTATGGCGTAAATAATCTACCCATGTTGGCATATGATAAGCCTCTGTCCAATATTCAGGTCTTTCAAGATCTCGTAAAAGAACCCACTGACGCGCACCATCACGTAATCGAATATGGCGTCGACGCGTCATCACTTTGAGAAACTCTTCAAGATCATTTTCATGAATTTTATAATCGATCATTATCATAATCGGGCCACTTCTTGCTTTGAGGTCGAGTAATAATTCCGGCTCTCTAAAATGATCAAGAGGATTTAAATCTATCTGAGGAATTTCTTGAATTCTAAATTTTACCCCTGCAAGAGCACCAAAAATCAAGAATAAAGAACAAACGCTCAAAGCAATTGTTGGAGAATAACCATCAGCTAAACCTCCCCAGATTGCACTTCCAATAGCCATCCCCCCGGCAGATGCCGTTTGATAAAGAGCTAAAGAACGTGCAACAACCCAGCGTGGTGTAGAGAGTTGTACAGATGTATTAAACAATGATAAGGCCAAAACCCAACATAACCCTGCAGGAAATAAAGCAATATGGCTTATAATCAGTGAACGACTGATTCCCAATAAAAAGCAAGAAAAGGCGAAACCAATAAATGCACTTGCAATAATTGTTTCTGAACGAAAATGATGCCGTACAACTGCATTAATAATACCTGCTGTCATGGCTCCTAACCCAAAACAACCGAGCAATGTACCATAAAGAAGGGCACTTCCTCCAAGAACTTTATGCGCAACAATTGGCAAAAGTGCTAAAATAGAAGTTGCTCCTATACCAAAAAGGAACGCTCGAACCATAATACTTAAGAGATTAGGTGACATCGCAACATAACGCAAACCATCTGAGACAGCTCCTAACAGCCTTTCTCGTGGCAATGAGTTGTTTTCATAATTCGACTTCCAGAAAAACAACGCACCAATAAGAGGAATATAGCTTATAGCATTAAACAAAAAAGCAGCCGATGCCCCTAAAGTTGCAATGATGGCACCACCAATCGCAGGACCAACACTCCGCATCAAATTAAAGCCGACACTATTCAAACTAACAGCAGCAGGAATATTTTCCCTGCTCACAATATCTCCTATCGTTGCTTGCCAAGAAGGATTATAAAAAGCTGTGCCACATCCAATCAAAAACGTAAAACATAACAAAAGCCAAGGTGTTAGAAATCCCATATAGGCTAAAACAGATAAACTCATCGATATGACCATCATCATAATCTGTACACACAACATAATTTGACGCCGATTAAAATTATCAGCTAATGCCCCTGCCATCAAAGAAAACATAACAAGTGGTAATGTTGTGGCACTTTGAACTAGCCCAACCATGGAATGCGAAGAACTAATCAACGCCATTAACCACCCTGCTCCAACAGCTTGTATCAGCCCCCCTAAATTAGAAATAAGAGTAGATGACCATAAATTTCGAAATACCGAATTACGAAAAAGTTTTAATGTTGAAATGCTCTGCATCTTTTCCCTCCAACGCTATTTATCACTTTTGTTACCACTCACACACACTCATAATCTTTGTATCAAAAGGATGCATAATTGTTTAAAACACTTCTCATAAAACTCTATTTAAATCAATATTTCAAAACAAAAGCTTTTATTTAAAGAAAGACTTCAAAATGCTGTCAAGGACTAGTATTTTAACCTTCTTTCCTATATAAGAACGAAAATAGGTAAGAGTCTTCGACTTTTCCTGTTTTCTCACAGACCCTTGCTGAACGACATCTCGGCTATGGGTGGCTTTATGTTTCTTCGTTTTTGGAAAGGATAATACGATGTCGATTACAGCTGAACGTAAAAAAGCTCTTGTCGCAGAATACGCAAACAAAGTTGGTGATACAGGATCACCAGAAGTGCAAATTGCTGTACTTTCTGAACGTATTTCTAATTTAACAAACCACTTTAAATCTCACAAAAAAGATAATCATTCTCGTCGTGGTCTTTTGAAGATGGTATCTCAACGTCGGCGTCTTCTTGATTATCTTAAAGGAGTTGACCAAAATCGTTATCAGACACTTATAAAGAAGTTAGGTTTGCGTCGCTAAAAGAAAAATGGAAGTGGTATTAAAAAAACACCCATTTTTTCAACGTGTTGCTTTTAATTAAAAATTTTAAAAACTGATAAGTTATTATGGGATAGAACTGCTCATCGTTTCGCATTTAAGCAGTTTACTTCTCTTTTCTTGCAACAAAGATAAAAAGTATGTTGTCCACCCCAGATCTTGGAAGTATGCTACGCAAAACCAGAATGTGAGCAATCAAAGATTTAAACACTGGTCATTAAGGATAAAAAATGTTCAAAACGCACAAGATAGAAATTGAATGGGCCGGGCGTCCGCTCACCCTTGAAACAGGGAAAATAGCGCGTCAAGCTGATGGTGCAGTGATTGCTACCTATGGAGAAACGATTGTCTTAGCTACCGTTGTATCGGCCAAAATCCCAAAACCAGACCAGGACTTTTTTCCACTCACCGTTAATTATCAAGAAAAATCCTATGCTGTTGGTCGAATACCTGGGGGCTATTTAAAACGTGAAAGTCGACCAAGTGAAAATGAAACTTTGGTTTCACGTTTGATTGATCGCCCAATTCGTCCCCTTTTCGTTGAGGGATATAAAAATGATACACAAGTTATTGTTTCCGTTATACAGCATGATCTCGAAAACAATCCCGATATCCTTGCGATGATTGCATCTTCTGCGGCATTGACCCTGTCAGGTGTTCCTTTCATGGGGCCTATAGCCGGTGCCCGCGTTGGCTATTGTAATGGACAATATATTCTTAATCCTCATATCGATGAAATGCCTGAATCAAAACTTGATCTTGTTGTTGCTGGAACAGAAAGTGCTGTTTTGATGGTTGAATCAGAAGCACAAGAATTACCGGAAGATATCATGTTGGGGGCCGTAATGTTTGGTCACAAAGGCCTTCAACCTGTCCTTGATGCCATTATAAAGCTTGCTGAAGTTGCTGCAAAAGATCCTCGTGATTTTGTTCCTGAAGATCTTTCTGAGCTTGAAAAAGCGATGCAGAAAATGGCAGAACAGGATATACGAAAGGCTTACACAATTACTGATAAGCAAGAACGTTATGCTGCAATTGATGCACTAAAGACAGAAATCCTCAATAAATTTATGCCAGAACCAGAAAAAGACTGTCAATTTAGTGCAGATCAAATTGCAACCGTATTTAAACAGTTGCAAGCAAAAATTGTTCGCGGAAACATTCTTGATACCCAAAAGCGGATTGATGGACGCAATCTTTCTACCGTACGCCCTATCCAATCAGAAGTAAGTATTTTACCCCGCACACATGGATCAGCACTCTTTACCCGCGGAGAAACACAAGCGATTGTCGTTGCAACATTGGGAACTGGTGAAGATGAACAATATGTTGATTCTTTGACAGGAATGTATAAGGAAACATTCCTTCTCCATTACAATTTTCCACCATTTTCAGTGGGTGAAACGGGACGCCTTGGTTCTCCAGGTCGTCGTGAAATTGGACATGGCAAATTGGCATGGCGGGCAATTCACCCCATGTTACCAACGAAAGAATCTTTTCCTTATACCATTCGTGCTGTCTCAGAAATCACTGAATCCAATGGCTCTTCTTCTATGGCAACGGTTTGTGGAACCTCACTTGCTCTTATGGATGCTGGTGTTCCTCTAGCACGCCCTGTTGCTGGTATTGCTATGGGCTTGATTAAAGAAGGAGAACGCTTTGCTGTTCTTTCTGATATTTTAGGGGATGAAGATCATCTTGGAGATATGGATTTTAAAGTCGCAGGAACAGAAAATGGTATTACTGCCTTGCAAATGGATATCAAAATTGATGGTATTACCGAAGAGATTATGAAAATCGCGCTTGAACAAGCCAAAGGTGGACGAATCCATATCCTTAATGAGATGGCGAAAGCTTTAACCAGTGCACGTGCTGAGCTGAGTGAATTTTCTCCACGAATCGAAGTTATGAATATTTCTGTCGATAAAATCCGTGATGTTATCGGCTCTGGTGGTAAAGTTATTCGGGAAATCGTGGAACAAACTGGAGCAAAAATTAATATTGAAGATGATGGTACCATTAAAATTGCTTCTGCTGATGCTAAAACCATTGAAGCAGCAAAACGTTGGATCCATTCTATTGTCGATGAGCCTGAAGTTGGTGCTATCTACCAAGGAACAGTTGTAAAAACTGCAGAATTTGGTGCATTTATAAACTTCTTTGGTTCTCGTGATGGACTCGTTCATATCTCTCAGCTTGCATCAGAACGCGTCACCAAAACAACAGATATTGTAAAAGAAGGTGACAAAGTTTGGGTTAAATTAATGGGCTTTGATGAGCGTGGAAAAGTTCGGTTATCAATGAAGGTCGTTGATCAAACAACCGGAAAGGAAATCACCGGTGATAAAGCGATGAATGAAGAAAAGTGCGTGGATGAAAAAAAACAACCTGAAAATAAGCGCCGCCGTAAGAAAGAAGAGTAAGTTTTTCCTCTTATCGTATCATGAAATGCCATCCCAACATTGGAGTGGCATTTTTCTTTGAAAGAGTCATATGTGTTATTATTTTTGCCTTTTGAAAATCATGAACTCCCGTATCCTGATCCAAACCAGTGTTGGCTAAGTTTTGGTTTAACAGAAATCCCAGCTCCAGAATGGGCACAAAATTTAAAAGTTATTACGCCTTGGCGACCAGATTTTTTAAAATTTGTCGATACTCAATTTCACTGCTCTCCTCAAATAGATAAAACTTTCAGCTATGATGGTGCATTTTTACATTTGAGCAAATATCGTGGTTTGAACCAAAATTGTTTTCTTGATTTATTAGAATGCGTTAAACCCAATAGATGGATTGTAATTAGTGGGGATAAAACTGCTGGTGCTGCTTCAATGATGAAATGGGTCAAAACAATTGTTCCCATCACCAATAAATTGTCTAAAAATCATGGTCTTGTATTTTGGTTGCAAGTTCCTCAACAAATTGAGAGACATAACATTGCGCAATTGCGCTCACCACCGCTCACTTTTGGTAAATTTCAAACCACTTCTGGTATGTTCTCACACGGACGTATTGATCCAGGATCTGCTGCGCTTGCTTCTTATATGCTCAAAATTATTTCTGGAAAAACGGCTGATTTTGGTGCTGGATGGGGTTATCTTTCTCACGTTGCGCTTGAAAGAAGTGAAAAACTCACCGCTCTCGACCTTTATGAAGCAGACTACAATGCTTTGAGAGCAGCAAAACAGCACCTTAAATCCATAACAGCTCCTTTTCCAATTCATTTTTATTGGCATGACCTTGTACATGAACCTGTCACAAATCTATATGACACAATCATTTCAAATCCACCGTTTCACACACAACAAACAACAGATGTTTCATTAGGAAAAAATTTTATTATAAATGCTGCAAAGTGCTTAAAGCCAAGCGGCAGTCTGCTTTTTGTTGCAAACCGCCACCTGCCTTATGAAACATTATTAAAAAATATTTTCCGCACAGTGTTGATACATGAACAAGCCCATGGTTTCAAAATTATCGAAGCACGCAGATAAACAGAACAAGCAATAACTTTCAAAGAATAAAACGTGAAAGATCGATATCAGCAGCAAGCTCGCCAATAGATTTTCTCACATAAGCAGCATCAATTTTAAACGATGTTCCAGCTTTATCAGGTGCAGTGAAAGAAATCTCATCCAAAACGCGCTCCATCACTGTTTGCAAACGACGTGCCCCTATATTTTCAATCCTTGCATTTAAATCTACAGCAATATCTGCTAAAGCATCAATTGCATCATCGGTAATTTCCAAATGAACCTCTTCCGTTGCCATAAGAGCGATATATTGTTTAATCAAACTAGCTTCTGGTTCCGTTAGAATGCGCCGTAAATCTTCCCTTGTTAAAGGGTTCAGCTCCACACGGATGGGCAAACGTCCTTGAAGTTCCGGTAATAAATCAGATGGCTTGGAAACATGAAATGCACCTGAGGCAATAAAAAGAATATGATCTGTTTTGATTTGCCCATATTTTGTAGCAATTGTTGTTCCTTCAACCAAAGGCAAAAGATCCCGTTGAACGCCCTCACGCGAAACCGCAACACTTGCTCCACCATCCCTGGTTGCAATTTTATCAATTTCGTCGATAAAAACAATACCGTCATTTTCAGCAACACGAAGCGCCTCTTGAATAATTTGCTCCTGATCAAGGAGTTTTTCAGATTCATCATCAATGAGCGGTTTAAAAGAATCCTTTACTGTCGTCTTACGGACTTTTGTACGACTGCCCATTTTGCCCAAAATATCTGATAAATTCATAATACCCATTTGTGCCCCAGGCATACCAGGAATATCAAAGGTTGAAGCACTATTGCTATTATTATCGGCGACTTCAATTTCAATCTCTTTCTCATCCAATTCACCTTCACGCAATTTTTTACGAAAACTATCACGGGTAGCAGGACTTGCTGTTTTACCAACAAGGGCGTCTAAAACGCGCTCTTCAGCATTCACGTGAGCCTTTTCTTTTATTTCATCCCGTTTCTTTTCACGCACAAGAGAAATGGCAATTTCAACAAGATCTCGAATAATTTGCTCAACATCACGTCCCACATAACCAACTTCAGTAAATTTAGTCGCTTCTACTTTAACGAAGGGTGCTCCAGAAAGTTTTGCTAATCGACGTGCAATACCAGTTTTACCAACTCCTGTTGGCCCTATCATTAAAATATTTTTTGGCATAACTTCTTCACGCATCGGCTCATCAAGCTGTTGCCTACGCCACCGATTGCGCAATGCAATAGCTACAGAGCGTTTGGCATCATTTTGGCCAATAATAAAACGATCAAGTTCAGAAACAGTCTCACGAGGGGAAAATACAACACACATTTAAATAGCTTTCTCTAAAGAAGATAATTCTGCATCCAATGTTTCAATCGTAAAATGATCATTGGTGTAAACACAAATTTTAGCGGCAATAGTCATAGCTTTACGAGCAATAGTTTCTGCATCCAAATCCAAATCCATGAGTGCACGCGCTGCTGAAAGAGCAAAATTTCCTCCAGAGCCAATTGCCATAACCCCATCTTCTGGCTCTAAGACATCACCAAGCCCTGTTAGAGCCAAAGTTACTTTCTTATCAGCCACGAGCATCATTGCTTCGAGACGACGCAAATAGCGATCTGTTCTCCAATCTTTTGCAAGTTCCACACAAGCACGCATAAGCTGATCAGGATATTGTTCAAGCTTTGTTTCCAATCTCTCCAGTAATGTAAAAGCATCTGCCGTAGCACCTGCAAAACCAGCAATAACCACTCCGTTCTTTCCAAGACGACGCACTTTACGTGCATTGCCTTTCATAATTGTCTGTCCAAGAGAGACCTGACCATCACCGGCCATCACGACTTTTCCACCTTTTCGTACCGTAATAATTGTTGTACCATACATTATGTCTGGCTTATGTTCTGTCATAAGGAAACTCCTTAATATTAACTTTACTTTTTAATATTGATTTCTTTTCATACAATGTAAAACTCAATTACTATTGTCCTATTTAAGAACATATACAGCAAAACACAATGATTCAGCATAACTCAATTTGTTGAAAATGGAAAAATGATATCATTGTTGTCAATGTAAATTACTGCTAAATAGCTTTATATAAACAGTTTGTGCTTTTTAGAGGAAAATTATGAAAAAAATAGCCATAGGGACCTTAGGTGGAACAATTGCAATGACTGCTGATAGTTTTGGTCACATGCAACCGACTTTAACTTCAGATAACCTCATAAAAAGTGTTCCTGATTTAAATAACGTTGCTGATATTCATGCACAAACATTGATGCAAATACCAAGTGGATCTTTATCGTTTCAAATGCTTTTTGAAATAATTAAGTGGGCAAAACAACAAATAAACGCTGGTGCAGAAGGTATTGTTTTAACACAAGGGACTGATACTCTGGAAGAAACAGCTTTTTTTCTTTCTCTTTATTGGAAAGAAGCCGAACCACTCATCATAACCGGTGCTATGCGCATGCCTCATGAAGCAGGCGCCGATGGCCCCGTCAACATTTTAGCAGCCACTCGTGTCGCAGCAGCCACACAAAGTCGTAACAGGGGCGTTCTCGTTGTCATAAATGATGCAATTCATTCACCTTATTGGCTCTATAAAAGCCATACCGTCAAAGTCGAAACATTTCAATCAGGTCTTGCAGGTGTTTTAGGAACTATTTTAGAGGGAAAACTTATTTATTTCAATGATCGAAAATTTTTCCCAAAAACGTTTGATCTTCCCCAAAACCATGATCATCAAATTGCACTCCTCTATTCCTCTTTATCATCTGATGCAAAATTAATGAAACTATGCCTTGAAAGTGGGTATTATGCTGGAGTTGTTATTGCTGGTTTTGGTGCAGGACACTGTAGTTTTCAAGAAGCAGACCTTGTACAACAATATGCACAAAAAATACCAATCATTATTGCTAGTCGTTGTTGTAATGGCTCAACAACTCGTATAACTTATGGCTATAAAGGCTCCGAAATCGATATGATTGCTTCTGGTGCTCTCATGTCTGGTTATTTATCAGCCGTAAAAGCGCGTCTACTTTTATGGACTTTTTTGGCGCAAGGGCACTCATTAGCACAAATCCGTGCAAACTGGAATGACTGGACTATAAGTTAATGAAAAATGATCTACTATCTTAAAAGAAGAGAGCATGCAAAACAAAATTTACTTGAAAATGAAGCCGCTCATCTGTCTACTCTTAAATCAATTGCTGCTGCAAAAAATTCTCGACCAATACAAATGATTGATACGACTATACAAAAAATTAATCAGAAAGATAATCTGATCAAATCCGTTTCTGACCGATATTCACCCTATCGCGTTTTTACTGCACAAGAATGGTCAGAGTTTCGTGCAGACACACCTCTTACTTTGACTTTTGATGAAATTAAGCGTTTACGCTCTATTGATGATCCTATTGATCTTAAAGAAGTCCAACGCATTTATCTTTCTTTATCGCGTCTATTATCATGCCATGTTGAAGCAGTACAGGAACTTTTTCACAAACGTCAGCAGTTTCTCCATCAAGAAGAGAGTAGAAAAACGCCCTTTATTATTGGAATTGCTGGTTCTGTAGCTGTAGGAAAATCAACCACGGCTCGCATTCTTCAAGAACTGTTGAAAAGATGGACATCTAGCCTTAAAGTTGATCTAATCACAACGGATGGTTTTCTCTATCCTAACGCAATCTTACAGCAAAAAAATCGAATGAATCGCAAAGGATTTCCTGATTCCTATGACATTAAAAAGTTGCTGTGCTTTCTTTCGGCTATAAAAGCAGGTATCGGAAATGTCCGTGCCCCGCTTTACTCACATATGATCTATGATGTTCTAGAAAATCAGACTATTACCATTGATCGTCCTGATATTTTAATTGTTGAAGGTATTAATGTATTACAGGTCAGTGATCTTCCTAAAGATGGAAAAGCTATTCCTTTCGTATCAGATTTTTTTGATTTTTCAATCTATGTCGATGCTGAAACAGAAGTCATTCGTCACTGGTATTTGGAGCGCTTTAAACGTTTGCGTAAAACAGCTTTTCAAAATCCTGAATCCTATTTTCATCGTTATGCCCATCTCAATGAAAAAGAAGCTTCAAAAATCGCTGAGGATCTTTGGCAAACGATTAATTTAAAAAATTTACAGGAAAATATATTGCCAACACGACCACGGTCCAATCTCATTCTACGAAAGGGAAAAAATCATTTGGTCGAATATGTCGCACTTAGACGACTATAAGGATCTCATAACTATGCAGCACCACCACATTCATTTTACCTCAACACGTATCGATAACAGTTGCCCTATCATCTTGGTAAACCAAAGAACTCTTGCCAACTTATCACTTGATGCGTCAACAACAGCATGGATAAAAGTTAATGACTTTACTGGTAAAGCGGGACAAATACTCTTTATTCCTCACGAAACGGGGCATTTAAAAAAAGTTTTATTTGGAATTGGCAATGGTAACGATCCTTTTATCACAGGAGTTCTTGCTCAAAAACTTCCTGCTGGTCAATGGCATTTAGAAGGTACAACCTCTGATGAAATAAATACCTATCTTGGATTAGCATTCGGTAGCTATCAATTTAATCGCTATCGTCAAAATTCTTCTTTCAAATCATTATCTATCCATGTCAATGAGGCTATTGATCTTAATGAACTCCAACGAATTTATGAAGCTGTCTTTTTCGTCCGTGATCTCATTAATATTCCAGCCAATGATATGAACCCTGATACTCTCGAAAAAGAAGCTCGAAAACTAGGAAAAACCTATGGTGCTCATATCAAAAGTATTTGTGGAGACGATCTCTTAACCCATAACTTTCCGATGATTCATGCTGTAGGACGAGCAGGCAGCACTGCACCACGACTGATTGAGTTACTCTGGGGGCAAGAACATCATCCTAAAATAACGTTGGTGGGCAAAGGCGTAACTTTTGATACTGGAGGCCTCGATATTAAATCAGCCAATAACATGTTGCTTATGAAAAAAGACATGGGGGGTGGAGCAAACGTTTTGGGATTGGCTAAACTTATCATGGATGCAAAATTGCCTTTCCGTTTACGCGTTTTGATTCCAGCTGTAGAAAATGCAATTTCTGCGAATGCTTACCGACCAGGTGATATTCTTAAAAGTCGTAAAGGTTTAAGTGTTGAAGTAGGTAATACAGATGCTGAAGGGCGCCTTGTCCTTGCCGATGCACTCGCCTATGGTGATGAAGAAAGTCCACAATTCATGCTTTGTATGGCTACTTTAACAGGGGCAGCGCGTATAGCATTAGGACCAGATCTTCCCGCATTTTATTGTAATGATTCAATATGGGCACAACAAATTTCTGAATCTGCTCACGCTGTCTTTGATCCTCTTTGGCAAATGCCCCTTTGGAAACCTTACCAAGAGATGTTATCATCACCAATTGCCGATCTTAACAATGTAACTGGAAATAGCTTTGCTGGTTCTATAACGGCTGCTTTATTTCTTAATTCTTTTGTTGAAAAAGCTGAACATTTTGCGCATTTTGACCTTTATGGATGGGTTCCAAAAGAAAAACCAGGATACCCTATTGGTGGATCAGCACAAACTATTCGTGCCCTTTATAATATTTTTAAAAAATGAATTTTGACACAAATATCCACAAAAATGGACAATTTTGCAGCTTAAAGAATAATTGGTCTTACACTGTGTTCTTAGTTTTGTTTGAGGATAAAAACCTTACCAATACAGTTTTCATGAGTTTGTTTAAAGGTAAGGAGTAACAAAATGGAAAGCAAAAAGATGATCTCTAAAGACCCAAGACTTCATGCATTCAGAGATGATCTAGCAGATCAACGTCTTGAAACAGAAATTACAGCTCAACGCTTTGTTCAAGGTGAAAAAAGACGTGTTAATACAGCGGTCGCTGGACTTTTTAAAGAAAATAGTAAAAAAAGTGAAAGACAAACAGAATGCTTATTGGGAGAAGAACTTCTCATTTTTGAACAAGGGGAAACATTGTCGTGGGGACAATCACTCAAAGATGGTTATGTCGGTTATATTGATACAAAAGTTCTTTGTACATCAACCATAAAACAAACACATGTGGTTTCAGTACCACGCACATTTAAATATTTACACGCTGACTTACGTGGACCAATAGTATCCCCATTATCTATGGGAAGCAAAGTCAGTGTTGTTGATGAAATTGAAGTCCGTGACACAATGTATTCTATTCTTGAAAATGGAACAGCAATCATTACGAGCCATCTCAGCCCCATTGGACGCGTATATGAAGATTATGTCACAGTTGCAGAAACCTTTATCCGTACACCTTATCTTTGGGGTGGTGTCAGCGGTTTTGGAATTGATTGTTCGGGACTCATTCAGCTCTCTATGATGATGACCGATCAAATAGTCTTACGTGATACCGATATGCAGCAAGAAACTATAGGCAGTCTTCTTACAGATACTGATAAACTTCAACGAGGTGATTTAATTTTTTGGAAAGATCATGTTGCTATTATGGTCGATCACGCAAATATTATTCACGCAAATGGTTTTTCTATGGACGTTATGATTGAGCCATTGGAAAAAGCAATTACGCGTATCGCTAAAAAAAATCAATATCCTATCGCAAAACGCCGTCCAATTCAAGAAACTTAATACATGCCTCCTATAAAAAATTAATTGAATGTTTTTATTATGCAATAGATTGATTTATAAGGATAATTATCCATCATTCACTCTGCATCAAGCATTCTAAATATCGTAAAATTCTCTTATTTCAAATCTGTTTTTATGTTGAATCAATCAAAATCGCTTGCTTGTTCATCACAAGCGAAATTGATGTATAAGTAAAAATGATTACGAAAAGAAAAATATCCCTTCTGAATGCTCTCAAATGCCAAGAGCTATCATAACTAACATTGGAACCAGCTTACTCCTTCACAAGCGTAAAGATAGTGGCGCTCAATAGATTTTATCTTATAAAGCTCTACCATTATACCATTCACGAGTGCCGGCACGAAATGGGCTTTGGAATATTGCGAGATGCCTCTTTTAAACAACCCCGCAAATATGCAACACAATGGCGTTCTATATTACGTAAGGGATATGCCCCTCTTAATCAAAAGCAACATTTTTTGAAATTTTTCCTATTATCGATATCTTATGAAAGAAATACTCCTAATATCTCTCGGTGCATCCAAGACAATCTCTCAATAATAATCGCGAAAAGTATAAATCCATTATCTACCACCATTTTTATGCTTATGAAGCGTGCAAAGGCATCATTATACACTTTGCCAATTCTCAATATTGCGATAACCCTTGGCTATTGGAGAGTATTCTTTCAACACGTATTTTATTTCTTTCTTAAATAATTTTATCCACATGACCCGCCCCGCTTGGAACGTGCAAAAGAATGGTTTTGACTAATTTAACATAAAACAGATTTGAAATGAGAAAATTTTTATGACCCTGGACTTTCCCATTCAACATAAAAAATATAAATTATTATTTTAAATCAATATATTGAATTATATTTTCTTCTTATAACACATTAAAGAAGATGATTTTTCAATACCTGAACCAATGGTTTATCAGCATCAGGCATAGGGTATTTATCAAGATCATTAATAAAAACCCATTCTAAATTTTGGCCCTCTCGTCCTTGCGCAACGCCCTCATAATGGTCACAAAGATACAATGGCATTAAGAGATGAAATGTTTTATAGCTATGACTTGCAAATGTTAAAGGGTGTAAATTATTTGGTTGAACATAAATACCAAGCTCTTCCTCTAATTCACGAATCAATGATGCTTCCGGAGTTTCACCTTGCTCAACCTTGCCACCAGGGAACTCCCATAAACCAGCCAATGATTTTCCTTCAGGACGCTGTGTAAGCAAAACACGATTATTCTGATCTAACAGTGCACATGCAACAACAAGAAGAATGAAACTTTTCATACACATATCACTCCCCAATAGGGAACATAAAGATAACTGACTTTTCTATCATATCCCCTCTGCTCCTAAAAGAGCTCACATACCCCATTTGCTCTGAAAAATAATAAACTGTTAAATATAAAGTGCATCCATTAACTTCTGTAATCGCTATTGATCATAACGTACTCTTTTGTTAAATCGCAAGACCAAACCGTCGCCGTACTCTTACCCAAACCGATATCAACACGAATCGTGATGTGCTTACCTTGCATATAAGTACCTATTGTCTCTTCACAATACTCAGGATCTCGTACGCCATTCACGGCCACACGATGCTCACCAAACCAAATCGTCAATAGATCACGATCGACTTCAACACCGGCCTTCCCAACTGCCATAACGACCCGCCCCCAATTCGCATCTTCACCGGCAATAGCCGTTTTTACGAGCGGTGAATTTGCAATTGATAAAGCAATAGTTTTAGCTGCATTATTTGTTGTAGCACCCACCACATTAACCTCAATTAAATGACGAGCACCTTCACCATCACAAACAACTTGTAGTGCAAGTTCATGCAGAAGTGCACTCAATTGTTTCACAAAAACCCCATAACGCGGATCAGATTTACTTGTAAGACATGGAAAATGTTCTTTTCCTGTCGCAAACAACATAAGCGTATCTGAAGTTGAGGTATCGCTATCAACAGTAATTGAATTGAAAGAACCCTCAACTGCCTCTGATAACATGGATTGGAGTGCATCCGAAGAAATGGTAGCATCACTAACCACAAATGACAGCATTGTCGCCATATCGGGTGCAATCATACCAGCACCTTTTGCAATTCCATTAATGGTAACACGCTCTCCCCCACAGTCAAAAGTGCGCGTCGCAAGTTTTGGAAATGTGTCCGTTGTCATTATGGCTTTTGCAGCTTCCAACCAATTTCCCTCTTCTGCTGTCTCTGTCATACTTGGTAAAAGATTGACAATACCCGATGCATCCATTGGCTCACCAATAACACCCGTAGAAGCTATAAAAATTTCATCTTCTCTAACCTTTAAAGCGTTCGCTGCTGCACAAATAATTGCATCGGTTGTGTGCTTTCCTTTGCTTCCTGTAAAAGCATTTGCATTTCCAGAATTCACAACAACACCCCTCGCAACCCCATGAGGAAGCGATGCACGACAATGCTCTACAGGGGCAGATGGACATTTTGAACGAGTAAAAACACCGGCCACACTCACTGGCTTATCGAATATGATGAAAAGAAGATCTGTACGATCTTTATATTTAATCCCAGCTTCAGCTGTTGCTATCCGTACACCAGATAATGGAGAAAGCTCTTGGATCTTTTGAGGAGACAAAGGAGAGATTTTCAAAACCACAATATGCCTTCTATAAAAAATGAAATGATTGCAGATCAATAACCTCTCATAGAAAACTGCTAGGCTTTTTGAACAAAACTAACCTAGCAAATTATCTATTAAAGAGGCTATCTACTTATTTTTCCTAGCTATTCCGTATCTTCTTCATCAGATGTCTCATCGGGAAGTAGCGTCCCATTTTGATGAAGCGATTCCATGATTTTTGTAACATTAGGATCAGGGTATTTCACATCTATCTTGCTACGCAAATCAACAATCAGTTCTTGATAGCGCTTTTTTATTAGCTGTGTCCGCAACATCTCTTTAACATCATCAAATGCAGGCGGTTGTTTTACACGACGATCTTCTAATTTAATAATATGCCAACCAAAAGGACTTTCAACGGGTTGTTTTGTGTATTCGCCAACTTTCAAACCAAATGCGGCATCTTCAAAAGGCTTGACCATTTGACCATGGCTAAAATAACCAAGATCACCCCCAACGGCAGCAGAACCATCTGTTGAACTTTTCTTTGCAATCTCTTCAAAATTTTCGCCTTTATTTAAATGCTTAATGATAGCTTCTGCTTCTTTTCTCGTTTTGACCAAAATATGACGCGCTTTAACCTCATCCTCTTTAGGTAAAGCAGCAACTTCTTGCTTATAAAGAGCTTCCAAATCAGTATCCGATATTTTATCAACAATCGCCTGTTTAAAATAAAGCTGTTGAAGAACATTGTCACGCATGACTGCCATACGTTTATCGTAAGCTTCTGTCTTATCAAGACCTTTGCTTCTTGCTGCTTTTGCGAGGGCCTGCATATCTAAATAAGCTTTTAGAACCATCATACGGCGTTGTTCATCAGGAAAACGTGCTAAATTAGGATTTATTTCAAGCGCTAAATCATCCAATTGGCCTGCTGTAATATTTTTCCCATCAATAACCGCCATAACATGAGAAGGAGAAACGGCTTTTTCAGAAGCTTTCTCTAAAGTCTTTAAATCACTCGACGATGAATTCAAACCTTCTTGAGCACTCACCCCTAAACTTGTACTTGCCAATAAAGTTGATGCTAAAAAAAGCGTGATAAAGTTAAATTTCATAAATATACTCCTTAAAAATGAAGGCAGGTTCAAGATTCCAATTTTCTTTACCATAACACTTTAATCTTTAAACATAGAGAAATAAATTAGTAATTTTATTTTAAAAAAAGTATAAAATTATCCTTTTATCTCAGTTTCTCCAATCCTATCTAATGCAGATGAAAAACATGATAATAGAGAAAAATGACATATTGTATCTTAAATTACTTTGTATTGTATCAGTTAAATAGCATACTTAAAGTTGACATAAAGCGCTTAGCCTCTTATCTCTACTTTACAATTAGAGTGAAAAATTGCACACCAGCAAGTATAATGGTACCATCTGCATTTCATGATGTCACTAATGATATCAGATAATTTGAAGAAAATGTAGAGTATGGGGAGAGCGTATGAATTACCCAACAAGAGTGACAACAATTAAAAGAAAGGGCCAGAGATGGTCAGTTTAGGTGTTTTTGCCCGTAAGTTTTTTGGTTCAGCTCATGAGCGACATCTCAAAGCACTCCGCCAAAAAGTTGCACAAATTAATGCTTTGGAAGAACAATTCGTAAAATTAAGTGATGAGCAGCTTTGCCAAAAAACAGATGCCTTTCGTAAACGTCTTAGTGAAGGTGAGAGTGTTGATTTGCTCTTACCAGAAGCTTTCGCGACTGTTCGTGAAGCCGCAAAACGTGTTTATGACATGCGTCCTTTTGACGTACAACTTATTGGTGGAATGGTCCTTCACGACTGCGGCATAGCTGAAATGCGTACTGGTGAAGGTAAAACATTAATGGCAACTCTACCAATTTATCTCAATGCATTGGAAGGTAAAGGCGTTCATGTTGTGACAGTAAACGATTATCTCGCCAGTCGTGATGCTGAAACAATGGGGAAAATTTTTAATTTTCTAGGGCTTACAACAGGCGTGATTCTTCATGATCTTGATAGTGATGCCCGTCGAGAGGCCTATGCATGCGACATCACCTATGCCACAAATAATGAACTAGGTTTTGATTATTTGCGTGATAATATGGCCTTCGATCATAGTCAAATGGTCCAACGTGGACATCATTACGCAATTGTTGATGAAGTTGATTCGATTCTTATTGATGAAGCCCGTACCCCCCTTATTATTTCTGGTCCTCTAGAAGATCGTACTGACTTCTATAACCTTATTGATACATTTATTCCTGCCTTAACTCCAGAAGACTATGAAATAGACGAAAAACAAAAAACAACGACCTTTACCGAAGTTGGTACTGAAAAAATTGAAAAAATGCTCGAACAAGCTGGGCATCTTAAAGGTGAGAGTCTTTATGACATAGAAAATGTCGCTATCGTTCATCATGTCAATAATGCTCTAAAAGCTCATAAACTGTTTGCTCGCGATAAAGATTATATTGTTCGCAATGATGAAATCGTTATTATTGACGAATTTACAGGGCGAATGATGCCTGGGCGGCGTTATTCTGAAGGACTTCATCAAGCGTTAGAAGCTAAAGAGCATGTTGCTATTCAACCAGAAAACCAGACACTTGCTTCCATCACTTTCCAAAATTACTTCCGTATGTATAGAAAATTATCTGGCATGACTGGAACTGCAACAACAGAAGCCGAAGAATTCAGAAATATTTATGGTCTTGACGTTGTCGAAGTCCCTACAAATTTGCCAATACAACGTATTGATGAAGATGATGAGATTTATCGAACAGCAGAAGAGAAATATCGGGCAATTGTGCGTGATATCCGTCAAGCTCATGAAAAAGAACAGCCTATTCTTGTTGGAACAACCTCTATTGAAAAGTCAGAACAATTGGCAGAGCGTTTGCGAAAAGAAGGCATTACCGATTTTAGAGTCTTAAATGCTCGCTATCACGAACAAGAAGCATATATCATTGCGCAAGCAGGAGTTCCTAGAGCTCTCACCATTGCAACCAACATGGCAGGACGCGGTACGGATATACAGCTTGGTGGTAATGTTGAAATGCGCATCCGACAAGAGTTACAGGATATCCCGGAAGGTCCAGAGCGGACAGCTAAAATTGAAGAAATAAAAAGAGATGTTCAGAAGCTTAAAGAAAAAGCTTTAGCGGCTGGAGGGCTTTACGTTATCGCTACTGAACGTCATGAAAGCCGTCGTATTGATAACCAGCTTCGTGGACGTTCTGGTCGCCAAGGCGATCCTGGTCGCTCAAAATTCTTTCTCTCTCTTCAAGATGATCTTATGCGTATCTTTGGCTCTAACCGTATGGATGGTATGCTGCAAAAACTTGGATTGAAAGAAAATGAAGCTATTATCCATCCATGGATTAATAAAGCCCTTGAAAAAGCACAAAAAAAGGTCGAAGCACGAAACTTTGAAATTCGTAAAAATCTGCTAAAATATGATGATGTCATGAATGATCAACGCAAGGTTATTTTTGAACAGCGTATGGAGGTCATGAATGCAGATGATTTATCAGAAATGATCCTTGAAATGCGTAATGAAGTCGTAGAGGATCTCGTAGAGGCTTATATTCCATCAGGGACATATTCTGAAAAATGGGATGCAAAAACTCTCGAAGAAGAGCTTCAACAACTCTTTAATCTTGAGCTTCCAGTGGAAGAATGGGCAAAAGAAGATGGAATTGCCGAGGAGCAAATTCTAGAGCGTGTATCAAATGCTGTTACAAAACTTGAAAATGAGCGTACTGAACGATATTCTCCAGAAGTTATGGCTTATTTTCACAAAGCAGTATTGCTCGAAACTATTGACACGTTATGGCGTGAACATCTGGTGAGTTTAGACCATTTGCGTTCTGTTGTTGGTTTTCGTGGTTATGCGCAGCGGGATCCGCTCAATGAATATAAGACAGAATCATTTGAACTCTTTCAAAGTATGTTGAAAAATTTGCGCCGAATTGTCACTTCTAAGCTTATGCGCTTTGAAATCATTCAACACCCCACAGAACCGACCATACCTGAGCAAACTGATGCTGCTTCTTCTGTCTTTAATGATCAAAGTCAAGAAAATGCTCCCACCTTATGGGCACGATCACAAGAAAATAGATTTGTTAATCCACAAGATCGTGACCCTAACGATATAACCACATGGGGAAAAGTTGGACGTAATGAGCGTTGTCCTTGCGGTTCAGAGAAAAAATACAAACACTGTCATGGAGCCTTTGTTTGAAAAGCAAACTATGCAAATGAATAAAAAGCGAAATTATGAGCAAGAATTGCGCACAGCTGGTTTAAGAGTAACACGTCAACGACGAGTTATTCTTGATATTTTGACTGATACAAATGATCATCCTAATGCATTTGAAATTTTTCAGCGTGCAAACAAAATAGATTCGAATATTTCACTCTCAACTGTTTATCGAACCATGAAAATATTAGAAGGAAATGGAACAATTCATCGCCATAGCTTTAGTGGTGGTCCATCTCGTTTTGAGCAAGCAGATGGGCAACATCATGATCATCTAATTGATATAGAAACAGGACAAGTTATCGAGTTTCATTCTGATGTTATTGAAAAGCTGCAAGAGGAAATTGCAAAATCCCTTGGCTATGATATTATTCATCACCGCCTTGAACTTTACGGAAAAAAAAACTCTTAAAAAAGTGATCATATATCATTAGATAAAATACCTCAGGCAAATCAAATTTTATAAAAATTTACCTTTAAAATATAATAGTTTTCATTGGCAAAAAAAAAGAATTGCTTTATTACCCCTCTTTGTATGATGCTATACGGTAATTCATTGCCAATATTATAACAAACAATCATTGCAACAAAATATTATAAAAATTGTATTATGAAAAATTAGGCCAATATTATCATGGTTTCCTTGCCACAAGATCGTATGAGACAGCTTGAAAAGCGCTTTGAAATAATTGAAAACCAAATGACGACGAATCCAAATGCTGAAACATATGTCAAATTAGCTTCTGAATATGCAGAACTACAACCCGTTATTACCTCTATACGCGCATTAAATGCTCTTTACGAAGAGATTACAGAATTAGAAACGATTATCAACGATAAACAAACAGATATAGAGATGCGTAATCTTGCCCAGGAAGAGCTACCATCGTTATATAAAAAAGTAGAGCAATTTGAAAAAGAACTCCAGATTCTGCTTTTACCTAAAGATGTTGCTGATGAAAAAAACGCTATTGTTGAAATTCGAGCAGGAACGGGTGGCTCAGAAGCAGCACTTTTTTCCGGTGATCTTTTCCGCATGTATGAACGTTATGCCCATGCTCACAATTGGAAAGTAGAAGTTATTTCACTCAGTGAGGGGGAAGTTGGCGGATATAAAGAGATTATTGCTACCATTTCAGGAAAAGGTGTCTTTTCTAAATTGAAATATGAATCAGGGGTTCATCGTGTGCAACGCATCCCTGAAACAGAGACAGGTGGACGTATCCATACATCTGCTGCTACCGTTGCTGTGCTTCCAGAAGCTGAAGATATTGATATTGATATTCGTCCTGAAGATATTCGTATCGACACAATGCGTGCATCTGGAGCAGGAGGACAGCATGTTAATACAACGGATTCAGCTGTTCGTATCACGCATATTCCAACAGGAATTATGGTCGTACAAGCAGAAAAATCACAACATCAAAACCGAGCACGAGCCCTTCAAATTTTACGGGCACGCTTATTCGATATCGAACGACAAAAAGCGGAAAGTGAACGTTCAGCTTCTCGTAAAAGCCAAGTTGGTTCTGGTGATCGCTCAGAACGTATTCGTACCTATAATTTTCCACAAGGACGTGTCACGGATCACCGTATTAATCTAACCTTGTATAAGCTTGATCGCATTCTAGAGGGAGATCTTGATGAGCTTATTCATGCACTCATCTCAGATCACCAAACAGCACTCCTGATGGAAATGGACAATAATTGAACAAATATTCTTTCAAAAATGTCATCCAACAAACTCAAGAAAAATTGCGCATGAAAGGAATTTCTGAAGCCAATCTCGATGCGAAAATACTCATTGAATGGATAACAGGAATAAATGCTGCTGAAAGAGTTTCTAAACCAGATATGCATCTATCTTCTGAGCATATTATACAAATAGAACAGGCTTTACAACGGCGTATTGCAGGCGAACCCGTTTACCGTATTATAGGAGCACGAGAATTTTATGGTATATCTTTTACATTATCTCAAGAGACGTTAGAACCACGCCCTGATACAGAAACGCTGATAGATCTTGTTCTCCCTTTTCTCCAAAAACAGATCGAAAATTCGAGAAGAACAACATTCCTTGATATGGGAACAGGAAGTGGCGCCATTGCCATTGCCATTCTTAAACAAATTCCCCAATCCTATGCAGTCGCTGTCGATATTTCTGAAGATGCCCTTAAAACAGCGACAAAAAATGCAAAAAATGCTGAAGTAGCACACCGCTTCACACCCCTTCTTAGCGACTGGTTTGATTCTGTCACAGATCGCTTTGATTTTATTGTTTCCAATCCACCTTATATCCCCGCAAAAGATATCAAAAAACTTGCAAAAGAAGTGCGCTTACATGATCCATTGCGCGCTCTTGTCGGTGGAAAAGATGGTCTTGATTTTTATCGAAAGCTCGCCCATGAAGCAGCCAACTACTTAAAAGAAAACGGCACTATCGCTGTTGAAATTGGTTACTCTCAAGAAAAAGAAGTTTGCAATTTGTTTGAAACAAATGGCTTCCAATGTTTAGAAATGCGCAAAGACCTCAGTGGAATACCCCGCGCACTTCTATTTGCATGCAAACATTAAAATTCCCAATCATCATCCGTGGTAGCAACCGCCTTGCCAATGACATAAGAAGAACCTGCCCCTGAAAAAAAGTCATGATTTTCGTCAGAGTTTGGTGATAAAGCTGCCAAAATAGCGGGATTAACACGACAAACCTCAGGGGGGAAAAGAGCTTCAAAACCTAAATTCATTAAAGCCTTGTTAGCGTTATAATGAAGAAAAATTTTAACATCTTCTGTCAATCCAAGCGCATCATAAAGATCTTCAGTATATTTGCACTCGATGTTATAAAGATCAAAGAGCAGGTTAAAAGCAAAATCTTTAATTTCTTGTCTTTTGGCTTCATCAAGCTTTGCAAAGCCCAATTGGAATTTATAACCTATATAATAACCATGGACTGCTTCATCACGAATGATTAGTCGAATGAGGTCTGCTGTATTGGTCAACTTAGCGCGACTGGCCCAATACATGGGCAAATAAAAACCAGAATAAAATAAAAAGCTTTCCAGCAAAGTCGAAGCAATTTTTTTCTTAAGTGGATCATTTGCTTCATAACGCTCAAGTACTAATCTAGCCTTTTTCTGCAAATGAATATTTTCTTCTGACCATCTAAACGCATCATCAACTTCTACCGTCGAACAAAGGGTTGAAAAAATAGAGGAATAAGAACGTGCATGAACCGCTTCCATGAAGGCAATATTCGTCAAAACTGCCTCCTCATGCTCTGTTATCGCATCAGCCAGAAGCGAAATGGCTCCTACAGTGTTTTGAATTGTATCAAGAAGCGTTAGTCCTGTAAAAACACGAATCGTTAGCTTGCGTTCTTCATCCGTTAAGCTTGACCATGAGGGAATGTCATTGGAAAGTGGAACCTTCTCAGGTAACCAAAAATTCCCAGTTAAGCGGTTCCATACTTCAAGATCTTTCTCATCATGTAATCTATTCCAATTAACAGCGCACACAACAGGATTTTTGGTTGTAATCTTTGTCATATGATGATCTCCTATAAACTGCACGAAACACAGCCATCTACTTCTGTTCCACTCAATGCTACTTGCCGTAATCGTACATAGTAAATACTTTTTATCCCCTTTTTCCAGGCATAAATTTGTGCGCGATTAATATCACGTGTAGTAGCCGTATCAGGAAAAAATAATGTTAATGAAAGACCTTGATCAACATGCTGTGTTGCCGCAGCATAGGTATCTATAATTTTTTCAGGGCCAATCTCATAAGCATCTTGGTAAAAATTCAAATTCGTATTATCCATATAAGGAGCAGGATAATAAACGCGCCCAATTTTTCCCTCTTTGCGAATTTCGATTTTTGAAGCAATCGGATGAATGGAGGAAGTGGCATGATTAATATAGGAAATAGATCCCGTGGGAGGAACTGCCTGTAGATTGCGATTATAAAGCCCGTACTCAATAACTAATTTTTTGAGTTCCTGCCAATCCTTTTGATCTGGAATAACAATATTATTCCGTGCAAAAAGCTCTTGCACAAGCGCAAATTGCGGTTTCCATTCTTTTTCAATATATTTCTCGAAAAAACGTCCATCTGCATAAGCTGATTTTTCAAACCCTGCAAACATTTCTTGACGTTCGTGCGCAATTAAATTGGAAGCACGTATGGCGTGATATGTCACAATATAAAAATAGATATTGGTAAAATCAATCGCTTCTGGAGACCCATAATAGATCTGCTCACGCGCTAGAAACCCATGCAAATTCATTTGTCCCAAACCAATCGCATGACTTTCAGCATTGCCTTTCGCAATGGAAGGCACACAATCAATATTGCTCATATCCGAAACAGCAGTCAGAGCGCGAACAGCAGATTCCACGGTCTGTCCAAAATCAGGACTTTCCATTGCTTTGGCAATATTCATGGATCCAAGATTACAGGATATATCACTTCCAATCGTGCGATAAGTTAAATCTGTCTCCAGTTCACTCGCCTCACTCACCTGCAAAATTTCTGAACATAAATTGCTCATACTTATGCGCCCAGCTATCGGATTCGATCGATTAGCAGTATCCTCAAATAAAATATAGGGATAACCCGACTCAAATTGAATTTCCGCTAATGTCTGGAAAAAAACGCGTGCACTTATTTTCTTTTTACGAATCTTTGCATTATCAACAAAAGAACGATAATGCTCCGTTAAAGAAATATCGCTAAAGGGCTTACCTGTCACACGCTCGATGTCATACGATGAGAAGAGATACATATCCTCATTATTCCGTGCAAGCTCAAAAGTAATATCAGGAATAACGACACCAAGCGAAAGCGTTTTAATTCTAACTTTTTCATCAGCATTTTCACGCTTTGTATCCAAAAACTTCATAATATCTAAATGATGAGCATGCAAATAAACAGCTCCAGCCCCCTGTCGTGCCCCAAGCTGATTGGCGTAAGAAAAAGAATCTTCCAAGAGTTTCATCACCGGTAAAACACCTGAGGACTGATTTTCTATTTGCTTAATTGGCGCCCCTGCTTCCCGCAAATTCGTTAAACAAAGCGCCACACCTCCACCACGTTTTGAAAGCTGCAAAGCCGAATTAACCGAACGACCTATCGATTCCATATTATCTTCAACACGTAGCAAAAAACACGAAACCAATTCACCTCGTTGTTTTTTCCCAGCATTTAAAAATGTTGGTGTTGCCGGTTGAAAACGTCCTGTAATAATTTCATCCACAAAACTTTCAGCAAGAGCTTTATTCCCTTGTGCCAAATATAAAGCTACAAGACAAACGCGATCTTCATAACGTTCAAGATAACGTTTCCCATCAAAAGTCTTCAGTGTATAGCTGGTATAATACTTAAATGCGCCTAAAAAGGTAGGAAAACGAAATTTAAATGCATAAGCACGTTTAAAAAGCTTTTTAATAAAAGAAAAATCATAAAGCTCAAATAAAGCTTTTTCATAATAACCTTCCTCTATTAAGTAATCTACTTTTTCCTTCAGGTTATGAAAAAAAACTGTATTTTGATTAACATGCTGAAGAAAATATTGCCGCGCAGCAAGCCGATCCATATCAAATTGAATATGACCATTTTCATCATAAAGATTAAGCATTGCATTCAACGCATGATAATCAGTAATCTGATCCGATTTCTGCGATTGTCCTATACCAATTGTTTCCAAAATCTTTCCAATCCCTTTTTTACATAAATAACGTCTTCATCAGTTCCACGCAGCTCAAAACGATAAAGGCAAGGTACACAACATTTTTCAGCAATAATTTTACTTGCTAGATTATAATAGCGACCAAAATTACGATTCCCACCGCCAATAACACCACAAATTAATTTTCGGTTCTCAGCTTCATTAAGAAACTGGACAACGGCTTTCGGCACGGCCCCTCTTCCTTCACCATCTGCATATGTAGGAACAACCAATACATAAGGTTCACCAACCAATGCAGAAGGCTTTCTTTTATCAATTTTGAAGAGTCTTTGCCCAAGCTGCGAGACAAAATGTTCTGTATTACCCGTTGCACTCGAATAATAAACAATAAGCCCCATTAAGCACAAAGACCACTAATCATATCTGGTCTAAAACCAGACCAATGATTTTCACCACAAACAACGACAGGAACCTGACGATACCCCAGAGATTGAACAAAACTGTATGCTTGTTCATCACAGGAAATATCAACAACACGATAATGAATGCCTTTTGCATCAAAAGCGCGGCGTGTAGCATCACATTGGACACAAGATGGTTTGCTATAAATAGTGATCGACATTTTCTTCAACTTTCACAATTCCAAACAATCAACCCTGAAAGGTCAATCTAATAATTTTATAGGTACTCAAGAATAACAAAAAATAGAAATTGTACGCAAAACATGTGGTTATTTTCAAATAATACACAGCTTCCTGAACATAACAGAATTCCTCATCAAATAACTTCAAAAACTATGATGAGAATAAGCGATTATTCTACAACTTAAATGGCAAAGCCCCCTAGTTATAAAACAATCTTTTGCTTGCATTACAATTCCCTCCTGCTGTCTAAAAAACTAATGTTCTAAACTACCGTTTTTCAAGAGCTCTGTTTGCTCTTTTACGGCAAAAATCAATTACAAAAACGAAAGGAAATCCTTCCAAAAGAGACCCTTCAGTAAAAATACTGCTATACCTTTGGCCAATAAACTCTTTACAATAATGGAAATAACTTAGATACCAAACGAAACACACTAACACCCTCTCTTGTGCTTATTTAGAATCACCAATCATTTTGATACTATATATAGTATATACTCTCTCTCTTTCGTCAAGGTGAATTCAATTATTATTTTTAATTTTCCACGATCTTCCCACTAAAATTTTCAGTACTCAAAACTATGTAATAATATAACATTTTGTTGACAAACGTTATATTATTACATAGTTTCCAAAATAATAAGCAACGATGGTAAAAAATATGGATCTGCACTTCAATAAAACAACATTAGGCTATAGGAATAGAATAGCAATAAAGAACTTTTCAGCAAAGTTAAAAGCTGGTTCATTGGTTGCAATAACAGGTGATAATGGCGCTGGAAAATCGACACTGCTAAAAGCCATCGCCGGATTGATTAAACCTCTTAAAGGAAAAATTACAAAACCAAAAAAAAGCCGCATTGCTTATCTTGCTCAGCAATGTAATATAGATCAAACATTTCCAATTGATGTGAAAACGCTTGTAAAAACAGGACTGTGGTCTTTTTGTGGATTATGGAAGAATCAGCGCCCTTATGATTCTAAGATTCAAAATGCTCTTAAAATGGTTGGGCTTACAGAACTCGCACCCCGTTCGCTTGAAACATTATCAGGCGGGCAATTACAACGCGCTCTTTTTGCACGTATCATTGTACAAGATGCCAATATTATTTTACTTGATGAACCTTTCAATGGTGTAGATCATAATACCCAAAAAGACCTTCTTGCTCTGATCACATACTGGCAACAGCAAGGACGCACAATTCTCACCGCACTCCATAACCCTCTCATCGTGCAAGAATTTTTCCCCCAAATGATTCAAATTGATCAACAAAACGCCTTTTATGGAGAAACAACACAGTTTTTAAACAACACCCTTCATCACGTTATGCCACCTCTCACATCCAATTCTTTCCCTATTAGCGCACAAAAACAAAATCTTCTCATCAATGATCCTCTCTTTCTTAGGTTATAAGACGTGTATGCATTTTTTCTTGCCCCCTTTGTTGATTTCCAATTTATGCAAAACGCCCTTATCGGTTCTATTTTTCTGTCTATTAGCGCTTGTCCTGTTGGTGTGTTTTTGATGCTCCGAGGAATGAGCTTGACAGGAGATGCTATCTCTCATGCCATTCTTCCTGGTGTTGCAATTGCTTTTCTGATTTGTGGCTTTTCCCTCATATCTATGACACTTGGTGGTATCTTCGCTGGTCTTATTGTTGCTTTAGCAACCATTTTGATTTCACGAAACAGCTTTCAGAAAGAAGATGCATCCATGACCGTCTTTTATCTTATTGCACTCGCGGCAGGTGTTATTATTATCTCACTGAAAGACTCAACAATTGAGCTGCTTCATCTCTTATTCGGATCGGTTCTTGCACTTGATGCACAAGCCCTTTGGTTAATCACTACTATAATGCTGATTACACTCTGCAGCCTTTGTATTTTTTGGCGTGCACTCGTTTTAGAAAGCTTTGACCCCCTCTTTTTTAAATCACTCTCTCCATTGAGTAAATATATTCATATTTCATTGCTTGGACTTGTGGTGCTGAATCTGGTTGGAGGCTTTCAATCACTAGGAACATTACTTTCCGTTGGTATTATGATGATTCCAGCCATTACAGCCCGTTTTTGGTTTTCACGGCTAGGCCCTATTTGCGCGCTTTCCACTCTTTTTGGAATCATTTCTAGCGTATGTGGTCTCCTGCTTTCTTTTCATCTTTCACTTCCCTCCGGCCCTGCTATCATCATTGCCGCAGGATTTATTTATCTTGTTTCCTGTTTGATAAGTCCACGTGGCTTTATTGTAACATGGTTTCCCCACCTCTTTTATACCTCCTCACTTTAAGGAAAAAAATGTGCCTAAGTTTGCTCAAAAATTTGTTCTTCTTGGAGCTTTATTGCTTGCCCTTTCTCCATTTTCTGCTTCTGCACACAATAAAATCAAAGTTGTTGCGAGCTTTTCTATTCTTGCAGATCTCGTAAAAAATGTAGGAGACAACCATATCTCTATGACCACTTTTGTAGGTCCCAATGCGAATACTCACACTTATGAACCTACCCCCCATGATGCTCAGGCTCTTAGAAATGCTCAAATTATTTTCATCAACGGGCTTCATTTAGAAGGATTTATTGATCGCCTCATTACAGCAAGTGGTACAAAAGCACTTCTTGTCGAAGTTAGCGCTAACATTCCCTCCCTCAAAATGAAAAATCAAGAACATAATGCCCATCACCACCACAGCGTTATTGATCCACACGCTTGGCAAACAATTCCCAATGTCAAAATCTAT
Source organism: Bartonella sp. AP36NXGY (assembly GCF_042195865.1). Lineage (NCBI taxonomy): Bacteria > Pseudomonadati > Pseudomonadota > Alphaproteobacteria > Hyphomicrobiales > Bartonellaceae > Bartonella > Bartonella sp. AP36NXGY. Next base: position 86,262 of record NZ_JBHIPD010000004.1, read on the forward strand.
GTGAAGAATATCGCTGCTGCTTTTTGTAAAATCGATCCACAATCCTGTACCAGCTACAAAAAAAATGCCGAAACCTACATCCAAAAACTTAAAATAGCACAAGATACCCTGAAAACAAAAATTGCTACCATTCCTAAAGATAAACGTATCATTATCACATCTCATGATGCCTTTGGCTATTTTGCCAAGGAATATGGTTTTACTATCCTTGCCCCTCAAAGTGCTTCAACAGAAACTGAAGCAACCGCAGCCGATGTTGCTAAACTTATAAAACAAATTAAAGCGAATAAAGCAACTGCCCTATTCGTTGAAAATATCTCTAATCCCCGTCTCATAAAACAGATTGCAAAAGAAACAGGCTTAACAATTGGTGGAACACTTTATTCTGATGCATTGTCAAACAAAAATGGCCCTGCAGCAACTTATCTCGATATGATGGAACATAATGTGAATACCATCATTGATGCTATCACAAAACATTAAGATCTTCTATAAAAGAGATAAAAAAGAGTTCATAAAATCGTAAGTCTATGATTATGTTACTAATGATGCCCCAACAGCTATAATTGATAACATTGATATGAAATAAAGTTACTTTTACAGAGAAATTTATACTCTATAGATTCTAAGATAGATAAAGTAAGTGGATTTATTGCCTCATGGTGCCCAAACTGTCAGCAGTAGCATTCTATTTTTCAATGCTTTTTTTACAATAACTCTCGACACTTGAAACGATTCATAAGAAGAATTTGGTGTCTCTTTCTTAAAGTATTTTTATCTATCCAACTTCATTTATAACATGCAAGTAGAATTAGTGTATGAATAAAAACCACTTGAAGAAAAAATGCCTCTTATGAAGAGTCTCAACACAATAATTGTTGCAATGTTGGAGACTGAAAGAGAGTATGATAATGGCCCCAGCTTGCATTTTTATAAGCATAAAGATGGCGATACACAATGGATTTTATGTTATACTACTTATAAACGACTGCGTGAAAAAATAGTTGGAACAACCTTGCAAGATATTTTTTAAAAAAAGTGCGTAAATTGGCAACCCAATAGCCTTCTGTTTAGGTATTCTGTTTTGTATGAGAGATGCAATTCTATTACGTAAAAAAATGTGTTCGGCAATACTTAATCGCCATTATGTAAGAGACACTGGCTCAGATGTTTTTGAAAATTGCAATACTAAATTAAAAGATGATGCTAAAGACAGAATCTATTTTTTATTTGATGCTTTCATATTCTCCCTAAATTAAGCTGTCTCCTCATTTTAGAAATTACACAAGCAGATAAGCTTATTCTACTTTGGCATACAAAACTGAATACAGCACTGAACCGTCTTCATATTTGTCTCAAACATACTGCTGTATAAAGTTTAGGTTGATTTATAAGCAACAAAAAGCACGCGCTTTATAAGAAAGTAATATCATAAAACCATTAATAAACTGGCAATATATTGAAAAAATATACCAGCTTTTATAGAATGCTTTGTAAAACAATAACATAACTGCCTTTGTCCCTGCTGATTCTTATAGGTATTCGCATCGATCCCTTATGTTATATTCATAAAGATCTGTTTGAGGATGATCTACAGGCAATTTTTAACTCAAGAATATAGAAAAGATCGATGAGATGTTACAGATGTGTTTCATCTGCTTTTATCGCTAAAAGTAATGAAAATTCTAAAACAAGCACGCCTTCTATCTCTCAGTGATTTTTTGCAACTTATCAGATACCCTTGCTGAGAATTGCATAGTGATTTACACGAGAAAAAATAAACTTGCAGCATGCGCGCATAGGTTTCTCTCTAATTTATGTGATTGGTAAAAAAAACAAATGCTTCTTATAGGAGCTCTGAAACTATTTTAGATCATATGGCCAGCGGTAAGATAGAATGCGCCTATTCTCGTAGAGATTATTTAGAACAGCGTCGTATTTTGTGCATCAAATAGACTTCTTATGTTAGGGATCAAAGCTCAGATATGGGGCGCATCCTTCCTTATCTGTAACTCATTTTTTCTCTCTATTTCTCTCATTTACTTTTATAATACACATAAATTATTACATCAAGAAACATATGATAATATGTTGTTTTTTATAACAAAATTATAAATGAGTAAAAATATGGTTAATAAAGATTTATTCTATATTGATATTTTTTTTATAATGAAAATGATGTTTGAAAATTATATTCTTCTTACAGACCGTGAAAATGCAAAATTTCTTCATATAAATGTTTTGACATTCTCAGCGCTATGGGACAATAGATCATTACCAAAACTGTTAAAATTTTGTTTTTAATCCCATCGGTTACAACCTGAGTTTGTAAATGTAATTGAGCAAGTCAAAACACACCATTATCATGACGCAGCATAAAAGAGAGTCGTATCACATCAATTAATGCTTACTTATTATTTGTGCGCTTTCCTGTGTTTTTATTAAAAGTATGAAAATTCTGATGAGCAACAGTGAAACTTAGTTTTTGACCATAGTCGTGTGTCAAGCGTTCTTTTATTTCAATCGTAAAGATGATACCATTCCAACGCGTTAAAACATGGCAACCTGTTCCAATAAGCTTGATAAGCTCAATTTTTGTGTGAAAGACAGGCCCTTTATCTGGATGTTCGCCCAATAAGATTATTTCAGGTCTGAATGCTAAAAGATCAGTTTCTTCACCATAAGAAAATGAATGCCCTAAATGTTGTTCTAAGACATAGCGATCAAGAAAATTCATAGGAGGAGAACCAATAAAATCAGCAACAAATGTTGTTGCTGGAGTATCGTAAATTTCCATTGGTGTTCCAATTTGCTCGATAGCTCCTTTATTCAAAACGACTATTCTATCAGCTAATGTCATAGCTTCTAGTTGATCATGGGTAACATAGAGGCTCGTTGTTCCTAATGAACGCTGTAGTGTTTTTATTTCAATACACATTTGCGCCCGTAATTTTGCATCAAGATTTGAAAGAGGTTCATCAAAGAGAAAAACACGGGGTTGACGTACAATCACACGCCCCATTGCAACACGCTGACGTTGTCCTCCTGATAATTGTCGTGGTTTACGATCAAGAAATGGTTCTATCTCCAAAAGCTTTGCAGCATGTGCGATACGTTTTTTAATTTCTTCTTTAGGAGTTTTACGATTTTTAAGACCATATTCTAAATTTCCACGAACTGTCATATGGGGATAAAGGGCATAATTTTGAAAAACCATAGCGATATCACGATCAGCTGGTTCACGATCATTGATACATTCGTTATCAATGCATAATTCACCTGAGGTAACTTGTTCAAGTCCTGCTATAATACGTAATAAGGTCGATTTTCCGCACCCTGAAGGACCGACAAGAACAAGAAGTTCTTTATCGGCAACAGTTAAGTTTAAATCATCAATGACCAGAATGCCGTTGTCATACTGTTTTTTTATATTTGATAACTGGATTATGGCCACAATTACTTCTCCGTTTCAATAAGGCCTTTGATAAAAAGCCGCTGCATGAAGATAACAACAAGAACAGGGGGAACCATGGCAACAACCGATACTGCCATGAGTATATTCCATTGAGGATCATGTTGAAGTGATTCGACAATAAGCTGTTTTAAAATAATAAGGATCGTTTGATGATTTTGATCCGTTGTGATGATAAGAGGCCAGAGATATTGTATCCATCCATAAATGAACATAATGATAAATAAAGCAGCAATATTGCTTTTACTAAGAGGAAGAAGAATATCCTTAAAAAATTTAACTGGACCTGCACCATCAACACGTGCCGCCTCTAAGAGTTCATCTGGAACAGTCAAAAAAAACTGGCGAAATAAAAATGTAGCGGTCGCAGATGCAATAAGTGGAATAATCATTCCACTATAGGTGTTGACCATCCCCAATTTTGCAACAATCTCATAGGTTGGAAGAATACGAACTTCGACAGGGAGCATCAATGTAACAAAAATAAGAACAAAAGCAGTTTTTCGGAAGGGAAAGCGCATGTAAATAATTGCATAAGCAGACAAAAGTGAAATAATAATTTTTCCAACGCTAATCCCAAGAGCCATAATGAATGAATTCATTAAGAGTGGCCAGAGGTTGGGCAAACCCAGCTGTGCAAGGCCATCACCAAAGATTGTTTTATAATTTTCCAGAGCATATTTCCCAGGCAAAAGAGGAAGTGTTCCTGAGTTAAATGCTGCTGAACTATGAGTTGATGCAATGATAGCAACATAAACTGGAAAGCAAATAATGATAATACCAACAATGAGAATAATATGGGTTAGAAATTTCAAAACAGGGCGATTTTCAACCATAATTTGTTTCCTAATATTGTACACGGCGCTCAATCCAGCGAAACTGGATAAACGTTAAGACAATAACCATCAACATCAATATTGTTGATTGTGCTGCTGATGCACCGATTATTTGATTTCTAAAGCCATCGTCATATACTTTATAGACGAGGATGCTCGTTGCACGCGCAGGACCTCCAGAAGTTGTATTATCAATAATACCAAAAGTATCAAACATAACATAATTGACATTGACAATAAGAAGGAAAAACGTCGTTGGTGAAATTTGCGGGAAAACCACTGTCCAAAATCGTTTAAAGGGACCAGCACCATCAATGGCGGCTGCTTCTATTTGAGAACGCGGAACAGATTGAAGACCTGTAAGAAAAAAGAGAAAATTGTAAGAAATTTGTTTCCAACTAGCCGCAATGACAATAAGAATCATTGCTTGAGTGCCATTAATACGATAATTCCATAGCACCCCTATTTTCTCGAGAAAAAAAGGGATAATTCCGATGGTGGGATGAAAGATAAACAGCCACAATATACCTGCCAATACTGGAGCAACAGCATAGGGCCAGAGCAAAAGCATTGTATAAGCCTTTTTTGCACGGATGACACGATCAACACAGACAGCTAAGAGAAGTGATATTGTCATTGAAGCGACAGTAACTGAGATGGAAAATACTGCGGTTGTAAAAAGCGATTGCCGATAAGTAGGATCAGAAAGAACGGTTAGATAATTCTCAAAACCAATAAAGGTTGTTGTAAAGCCAAAAGGGTCTTCACGCTCAAAAGATGATTTTATTGCTTGAGCAGCAGGCCAAAAGAAAAACAAAAAAGTCACAAGAAGCTGAGGAAAAAGCAGTCCGTAAGAAAGTAGACTATTTTTAAAATATGCATGTTTTTCTTGCATTCATAGGGCTCTTTAAATGTAGAGACTTTAAAAAAGTAAACAAAAAGGACTCAACCGTTTTTGTTGAGTCTTTAATGTTTAACAATAAAACGAAATTAATGATTAGATCTTTCAAATTCACGCAAGAGTTTATTTCCACGTTCAACGGTCTCATCTAAACCATCTTTCGGCGTTTTTGAACCACTAAGAACAGCTTCCAACTCTTGATCAAGAATGGCACGAATTTGTGGTAAATTACCAAATCTTATCCCTTTTGAGTTAACTGTTGGTGGATTAAGATTAATCTGTTTGATAGCTATATCCGCACCTGGCGTTTTTTCATAGAAATGTTGTTTTTTGCTCAATTCATAAGTCGCTTTTGTGGTTGGGAGATAACCTGTTTCCTGATGCCATTTTGCTTGATTTTCTGTTTTTGAAAGAAATTTAAGAAAAGCGGCTGCCCCTGCATATTCCTTTGGAGTATGGCCCTTAAACGCCCAAATAGAAGCTCCCCCAATAACTGAATTTTGTGGTGCTCCTTCTGTATCCTTATAGTACGGTAGCATACCAACCCCCACATTAAACTGAGCTTCAGAAACAATTCCAGCATGTGATCCTGAAGATTGCATAAAAATTGCACAATTTTGTGCCATAAACATTGGTGTTGAATCTAATGCACCTGCTGGACCACCATAACGGAAAATACCTTGATCAGACCACTTTTTCAGGTCAGTCCACATACGCACTTGTAAAGGTCCATTAAATGTAAGTTCTGAATCAAGTCCTTTAAAGCCATTTTCCTTCGTTCCAAAAGGAACATTATGCAACGCTGAAAAATTTTCTATACCAATCCATTGAGCGGCATAAGCCATTGTAAAACCACAAGTTGCCGCTTTAGTCTCAAGAATTTTCTTGGAAAAGTTTTCTATATCTTGCCACGTTCTAGGAGGCTGTTCTGGATCAAGCCCTGCTTTTTTAAAGATATCTTTGTTATAATAAAGGATGGGTGTTGAAATATTAAATGGCATAGAGACGATACGTCCCTGTTCATCGGAGTAATAACCACTAATAGCAGGGAAATAATCTGTAGGATCAAATTCTTGTTTTGTATCAGCCATAAGTTGATAAAATGGGTAGATTGCACCTTTTGCAGCCATCATAGTTCCAGTACCAACGTCATAAATTTGAGCAAGTACTGGCTGTTTCTTTCCACGAAATGCTGCAATGAGTGAAATCAATCCCTCTTCATATTCACCGCGAAATGAAGAAACAACTTTATACTCAGATTGACTTGCATTAAAATCGTTAATGAGACTTTCAGTTTGCTTTCCTAATTCACCACTCATAGAATGCCAAAAGCTGATTTTTGTCTGTGCAAAACTTTCTGTCATCCCCGCTGTGGACATTATGATAGCAACCGTGGCCGCTATGGAAAGATAAAAACGACTCATGCTTCACCCTTTCTGAAGTGATGGAATACAAACTACCCCTAAATTTATAGTATTACACATGAACATGCTATGACAGTTTTATTTCAGAAACATATTCTCTCATTTAAACAGGAACCACCTAAAGGTCAAATGAATTTGTTTAAATTTATTTATTTTCTTTTATAAGCTTTCTTATGTATTCACGAAATACGCGTTTGTAACTATCTGAAAAAAGTGAGATGGCTTAAATAAGAAAAGTCACTTGGTAAAAAGATATAGATCGTAAATATCATTTCAATGACTATTTTAATATCTGGATTTACTTTTTTAAAAAGAATTGTTTATTCTTTTATTATTTGTCTTATAACTTTAACACGATGTTGCTACTGAATTTAAAGAAGAGACAAATAGAATTTTTTTAAAATTAAGAAAATCATTTTGAAGCGCTTAATAGTCTCTTTCCCTGTAACAAGATCACACCCCTCACGCAAAACAAAATGACACTGTATAACCAATTTCCATGCTGTTAAAAAATCTTTCAATACATCTACATTTCATGATAGCACCTATAAAATAAGCCCTAAAGCCTCTCCATTAAAGTATATAAGACTTTTTGTATGCCATCATTTTTACACTTCATAAAAGTGCAAAACGACATCATCATGTGCGATCCTAATGCTTCAACAAATCTTGCATTTAAAATACGTTAAATGAATATTTTTATTCTTTTCTCAATCATTTTTTATCCACACACCAACCCTGCTTGTAATGTGCAAACGAATGATTTTGATTGATTCATTGTAAAAATATTTGAAATAAGAGAATCTTACGTATTAAGGTCTCTTACTCACATGAATAAAATATTAATTATGATTATAAATCAATGTATTATTGTCGTATATTAGATAATTTTTCTTCTTTCATTACGCTAACTTTATGAAGATATATAGTTCCTTTTGTGTTGATGTATTTTTACCTTTGTGCACACAATTGCAATGCGAGATCAGGTTGATCTGTCGTAATATAATGTACAGGCATATCAAGCCAATATGATAACCGAGCTTTTCCATTAATTGTCCATACCCCTACAGTAAAACCAGCCTCAAGAGCTGATTCAATAAAGTTCTGTGAAACAATAGAGCCATCTAAACTTAGATCAGAATAACCTAATTGCTTCCATTCAGAAAAATGACGGTACATATCACCTTCGAAATTATCAACACATGGACCAGATGGTATTCCTGCTTCAATAAAAGGACGAAGGATAAAAGGATCAAAACTAATAGCAGAAACCCGTTCTGATAAATTTCGGCTTTTTATTAGCGCAAGCGCTTTTTGGGATAATATTGTTTCGCGCTCCACTTCACCGCATGTCTTGATTTCAAGATGCAATGCAACATTCGTTGGTGCTAAAAGATCAAGCACTTCTTCTAATAAGGGAGGTGCTTCTTGGCTTCCTTTTACGCAGAGTTGTTTGCGTGTTTCATTATCAATGTCGTGAATATACCCCTTTTTTCCAACCAATTGGTCTAGACGGAAGTCGTGAAAGACAACCACTTCACCGCTTTTTAGCAAATGAACGTCGCATTCAACTTCATCAACACCTAACGCTATAGCATTATTAAATGCCGAAAGGGTATTTTCAGGATAAAGATGAGCTCCTCCACGGTGTGCAACAATTTTTTTCTCAGACATGCAAAATCCCACACTTCTCAATTTTAAACGATATTGACGTACAGATTGCCAGATAAAAGCTTATATCATATGAAAATACACAATCATTTTTAAATGATTTTTTCTACACTTTTCGAATATCAAACCCTCAGTCATATTTTATTCTTAAAAGACTTATCCTTCATTTTAATTATTCCCATTCAATAGTACTAGGAGGCTTTGAGGTTACATCATATACAACACGATTAATCCCTCTAACTTCGTTAATAATACGTGCTGCTGTCTTACTTAAAAACGCCATATCATAAGGATAAAAATCAGCAGTCATTCCATCTACAGATGTGACGGCGCGAAGAGCACAAACAAATTCATAAGTGCGACCATCCCCCATAACACCAACAGTTTGAACTGGAAGAAGAACAGCAAAAGCTTGCCAAATTTCATCATAAAGACCGGCCTTACGGATTTCCTCAAGATAAATAGCATCTGCTTCGCGTAAAATTTCTAATTTTTCACGTGTTACAGCACCTGGACACCGAATTGCAAGGCCGGGACCTGGAAAAGGATGGCGACCAATAAACTGCTCCGGTAGCCCTAACTCTCGTCCTAGCGAGCGAACCTCATCCTTAAAGAGCTCACGTAACGGTTCTACAAGTTTCATCTTCATCTGTTCTGGTAGCCCACCCACATTATGATGGCTTTTAATGGTTACCGTTTCACCAATAGCAGACACACTCTCAATAACATCTGGATAAAGTGTTCCTTGTGCTAAAAACTCTGCACCTCCTATTTTTTTCGTTTCTTCTTCAAAAACTTCAATAAAAAGGCGACCAATTGTTTTGCGTTTTTTTTCTGGATCTGTCTCACCTTTTAAAGCATTAAGAAACACATCAGCAGCATTAACGTGAATAAGCTCTATATTATAATGATCACGAAAGAGCGTGAGAACTTCTTCAGCTTCATTCTTGCGCATCAGCCCATGGTCTACCAAAATACATGTCAGTTGATCTCCTATAGCTTCATGAAGGAGTACCGCTACAACAGATGAATCCACTCCCCCTGAAAGACCACAAATCACACGACTTTTCCCAACTTTTTGTCGTATCGTAGCAATTGCCTGCTCACGATAAGAAGCCATTGACCAATTGCCTTTAATAGCAGAGATCTTATGAACAAAATTTTGCAAAAGTTTTGTACCATCCGGTGTATGGATAACTTCAGGATGAAACTGTACCGCATAAAAATGTCTTTTTTCATCCGCAATAGCCGCATAGGGAGCTCCTTTTGAGGTTCCTATGACACGAAAACCTTCTGGTAAAGCTGCCACACGGTCACCATGGCTCATCCATACTTGATAACGAGAACCTTTTTCCCACACTCCATCAAAAAGGGCACTCTCTTCTTGAACTTCCAAAAAAGCACGCCCAAATTCACGCTCATGTCCAGCTTCAACCTTTCCTCCAAGCTGAACACACATGACTTGTTCACCATAGCAAATACCCAAAATCGGAACACCCGCCTCAAAAATTTCCATTGGTGCACGCGGAGAGCCCTCATCAATAACGGAATAAGGACTCCCTGATAAAATAATAGCTTTAGGATTTATGCGGCGCACAGCTTCTAAAGCCAATTGAAAAGGAGCAATTTCACAATATACCCCCATTGCTCGTACCCGTCGTGCAATAAGTTGTGTAACTTGTGAACCAAAGTCAATAATAAGAACAGTGTCTGGATGTGATATGCTCATAGAAAACCAATCAACAATTGTAAAAGAAAACTCATGAGAGTTATGATTTAATCTTTCTCTTTTCACAAGCCTATTTTCTTACGAAAAAGATTATTCTCGTAAAGTTTATGATAAAAAGTGCAAAAATATGGATCAATGTTTTTTTTGCAACACAGATAAAAAGAACCCATCTGTTTGTGTTGTGGCTGGCGACAAAGTAAGTCCATAATTTGAAAAAACTGGTTGCACAGGAGAAAAACTAAAATGTTTCTGCCAAAGCGCTGGCATATCTATTGGAGAAAAATGAGAATGTTGTTGAAGGAAATGGGAAATTTGTTCCTCATTTTCATCTGTAAAAAGAGAACAGGTAATATAGATTAAGCGCCCATTTGGCTTAAGATAAGCTATCGCTTCATTCAAAATATCCCTCTGTTCTGTTTGGCGTTGTTTCACTTGTTCTAATGTTAAACGCCATTTCGCATCTGGACGACGACGCCATGTTCCTGTCCCACTACATGGTGCATCTAGTAGAACTCTATCCATCTGGCCTATTAATGGCTTCAATTCTTCTTTTTGTGCTCGTGTTTGTACATTACGAACACCAGCGCGTCGAAGACGATCAAAAATAGGAGCTAAGCGCGCTTTATCGGAATCATAAGCATAAATTTGCCCACGATTGTTCATATCGGAAGCTAAAGCTAATGTTTTGCCACCAGCACCTGCACAATAATCTAATACCTGCATGCTCTCTTGCGCTTCCACAAGGTGAGCAACAATTTGAGATCCTAAATCCTGTATTTCAAAGTGTCCTTTTTGAAAAGCTGGTTCCACTTGAACATTGGGATGACGATTAAACTTTTCAATCGGTGCAATTCTTAAAGCTTGCCCAAACCATGGAAAAGATTTAAGTTTGGTTTTTGCTAATTCTTTCAGCACCTTTTCTGGTGTTGCCTTTAGGTTATTTACCCGTAGGTCTAAAGAAGGACGCGTTGCTAACGCAGCCGCTTCAGTGATCCAATTATCACCAAATAAAGGACGCAGATGCGCTTGACACCATTGCGGAATATCACCACGAATATAGTCTGGAGCATCCACTAATTGCTGACCTTGCCACGATTTACGCTGTTTAGCCCCTAATAACTGCGGTGCAAACCGATCTTCTGTCAACTCACCGTCAATTTGCTCCAGCGTCATTTTTCCAGAATCTAATAAGGCACCAAAAACGATATCTCGGATATCATCACTCTCCATACGCCATTGTAAAGAATAACGTCGTCTTAAAACATCATAAACGATTGTACCAATAGCTGCACGATCACCTGCTCCAGCAAAGCGATGAGAAAGACCCCAATCCTTTAAAGCTTCTCCTACTGGGCGATGCTTCATTTCTATCTCTGTGAGAACATCTATTGCTGCTTGCAAACGCCCACCTAATCGCATTCATTTCTCCCATTAAAATAATAAAATTTTAAATCATCTAAAAAATAATATTATCGCCTTCTTGCCAATGAAACCTTCTCAACGCCATAAAAAATTTACATTCAATCTTAAAACGATCTGATCATACTTTTTTATAAGATCCAATTTAGAGTATCTAAATTTTTCCTTTCATCTTCTGCCCATTCGTTTTTTATCCTTCTACCTCTTATACTAAAAGATACGTAGCCATCCATAAAAAACTTATTTCCGCCATGCATTACGAAAAAAACAAACTCTTTAATTTATTGGCGTAAAATAAAGTTTACGAGGATTGTCTGAACAATAGAAAAAATCTTCTCATAAAATTAAACAAGCTCATCTTACGTTCAACAAAAAATTAACTTTTTAGAAAATGCTTGGAACCACTATTTGGCATGACCGTTTTTACTCTAATGGCAACTGCCAGACAATTTTAAAGGAGAAAATAATGACTTATAATAATGGAAAAACAACTTCGTCTAAAAGCCGTCATAATACAATGCCCTCAAACAACGGAAAGAAATCCGTTCAAAGTGATCAGACAAACACTCGCCAACGTGCGTCAAAGACTGGATGGAAGACAACAAAAAGTTAATTCTAATTTTATATAACTTATTTCATATAGTCTTAACAGAAAGAATTAGAGTTTTAACCTCTAATTCTTTCCTTTTTGGGATTATTACACCAAATTACAAACAGAAAAAGCGCAGTCTCTCTTTCTTGTTCTCGGCAAATTTTATATTTATGCAATATGATATTAGGCTCTTGTATCTTTAAACTGGCCCACGATAATTTGGACTCTCTCGTGTGATAGAAACATCATGCGTATGACTTTCATGGAGTCCCGCATTCGTAATACGTACAAACGTTGCTTTTTCACGAAACTCTACGAGATCTTTTGCTCCAACATACCCCATCGAAGCACGAAGTCCACCAGCAAGCTGATGTAGAACTGATGCTATAGGACCTTTATAAGCCACCTGCCCCTCCACACCCTCAGGAACCAACTTAAGTTCATCACGAACATCATCTTGAAAATAGCGATCTGCCGATCCTCGTGCCATAGCACCAACAGATCCCATGCCGCGATAAGCTTTAAAGGATCGTCCTTGATAAAGATAAACTTCGCCAGGACTTTCTTCTGTACCCGCTAAAAGAGAGCCAATCATAGCAGCACAAGCCCCACCTGCTAAGGCTTTAGCAAAATCACCCGAAGCTTTTATCCCCCCATCAGCAATAACGGGAATGCCCGCTTTTTCAGCAACTTCTGCAGCATTCATAATGGCTGCAAGCTGAGGAACACCAACACCTGCAACAATTCGCGTTGTGCAAATAGAACCAGGACCAATCCCAACTTTTATAGCATCCGCACCACTGTCAATCAAAGCCTGTGTTGCTTGAGCAGTCGCCACATTACCAGCAATAATAGCTGGAGAAAACGTCATTTTTTTAATACGCTCAACAGTGTCTAATACACGCTGAGAATGTCCATGTGCAGTATCAATTACTAGAATATCAACGCCTGCATCAATTAATCGTTCAGCCCGCTCAAACCCATCGTTCCCTACACTACTTGCAGCTGCAACACGCAAGCGACCTTGTGAATCTTTGGCAGCGTTTGGATTTAATTTTGCTTTTTCAATATCCTTAACTGTTATCAGTCCGACACAACGATTCTGTTCATCCACAACTAATAATTTTTCAATACGATGATGATGTAAAAGATACTTCGCTTCATTGAGTTGAACATTTTCACGCACTGTGATTAAATTTTCATGCGTCATTAATTCATAAATTTTTTGTTTAGGATCCGATGCAAAACGCACATCCCTATTTGTCAAAATGCCAACAAGCCGTCCAGCAGTTTCACCTTTAGCACCATTTTCAACAACCGGAATACCGGAAATACCATGAGAGCGCATCAAAGATTTTGCTTCTTCAAGTGTTGCATCTGGTCCAATGGTGACTGGATTAACAACCATACCAGATTCAAACTTTTTTACTTGGCGAACTTCTTCTGCCTGCTCTGCAGGAGACATATTACGATGAATAACCCCAAGACCACCAGCTTGAGCCATAGCAATTGCCAAACGCGATTCTGTTACCGTATCCATTGCCGCAGAAAGCAATGGCAAATTGAGCTTAATATCCGCTGCAATGCGCGTACTGAGATCCACTTGACTAGGCATAACAAGAGAATGACCGGGTTGTAAAAGTACATCATCAAAAGTCAGTGCCAATGCACCTGTCCCCGTTTCAACAATCTTTGCCATATCAAAATTCCTTTTATAATAAAACACCGCAAGAAGCTTTAAAATACAACTGCGGTTCTCATACATGGTAGATTGGCAAAAAATTATGCCATGCTACAAACAAAATGAAAAGAAAAATAAATATTTTTTTAAGTGTGGTTTATAAAAATTTACAATTGTGATTCAATAGGTAACCAACTTATTATTTTTGCAAATGCGCGACGCCAAAAATTGCTTTCTGGCTCATAGTCAATGCTATATTTTTTTTCATTTTCAATAAAATCCCAATAAATACGATTATTATCACCAAGACGCAGATGATAGCTCATTTCCCCTGTGGTTTCTTCAGAAAACAACAAATCTAATCTTGCTGTAATGGGAGCACATTCAAAAAGAATGCCCATTTCTGTATTTAATGATGCTGATCTTGGATCAAAATTTAAAGATCCAATAAAAGCTGTTTTACGATCAATTAAAAAAGCTTTGGCATGTAGACTTGCCTTACTCGATCGAAACAATCGTAACCCATGAGTATTGCCTTCCGCTTTTAATTCATAAAGATTAACACCACTTTTCAACAATGCCTTACGATAAGGTACATAACCACCATGCACTAATGCTACATCAGTAGCTGCTAAAGAATTTGTCAGAATTTTGACATCAACACCTTTTGAAACCAAATTACTAAAATTCTGCGTGCCAACCTTACCAGGAACAAAATAAGGTGACGTAATCTGAACCGTTTTTTGGGCATTTCCAATAACCTTTGAAAGTGCCTTCATAAGCCAATTACTTGCTTTTTTACGCAATGCTTTTTCTGGAGGGTCAGAAAGAACAACAACTTTGTCTGCTAAAAATAACCGCTTTCCTGTTTGGATAAAACAATTAAAGTTAATGTGCTCTTTGACATAATCTAAATAAACTTTTGCAACTTTGGAATCACGAAACTTTCGTAATTTATCTTTCCAATAGCTAAGATCACTTGCGCTTTTAGGAACAACCAAAGTATGAATTGGCAAAACAACAGCACTATTCCAAAAATCATCAAAGATACTTTCTACCTTTTTAACAGAAGGACCGATTAACATCAAATCTAAATCTCGAAAATGGGATTCTTTACCAGCATCAAAATAAGAATCTGCAAGATTACGTCCTCCTACAAAAGCGACCCTGCCATCAACAATAAAAGCTTTATTATGCATTCTACGTGTTACAGTAATTGCCCGTAATATAATTTCTAAACCACGGCGTAAACCACCTTTACGCGATCGCCCTGGATTAAACATTCTCACCTCAATGTGAGGATGTTTATCTAGCGCAATATAAGCTGGATCACGTGCCTGAGCATTAATATCATCCAAAAGAAGCCGTACCCGAACCCCTCGATCAGCTGCCTCAACTATTTCACTTAATAATAGGCGCCCCGTTAAATCATCATCCCAAATATAATACATCAGATCAAGGCTACGCCCAGCCTCTGCAGCTCCTATTGCCCGAACACAAAACGCATCCAAATTGCTGATAATGAGGGAAAGGGCATCTTTATCAATCCCCAATCCATTTTCTTTCTCAGCTAATTGACTGACGATACGATCAAGCTTAGTTTCATCTTTCTGAAGAGGTAACGCATAAGAACATTTTCCCCTAGCATTTTTCACAAAACGCCCATAGGTGTAGATTGCCAACATAGATGCAATAAAAAAAAAGAGGACAAAACCAATAACAATCTGTAAAAGAGTCAAAGAGGGCAAACTTTCTATTTTAAACTATCACATCATCAGTAATGCAAACGATAACACTAATCACTTTATCTTAATCGTATAGCAGATAAAATGCCACTTCTTGCTTAAGAGAGTATAAATTTAATATTGATGATACAAAAATTTTAGCGGTAGTATTTAAAAGTTTTTAAAAATGCTTCTCTGTTTTAATAAATGTAAACTTAACTAAAATTGTATAAATTGAAACAAACGATTAAAATAGTCACATAAAATTTATATTTGATTTAAATCAACAAAATTATCCACTATAGATAAATTTTACAATAAATGATTGTTTTCTTCAGCTTTCCCCCACGGACTTTATCAAAATTCACTCTATTTTTTGAAACGCATGCTTGTCATGAAGAGAAATTTGTTATGAATTTTATTTTCGTTCTTGATTTCTTATTGCTCTCAATTCTTCCATTTTTCTATAAAGTGTAGAGCGACCAATATGAAGGCGACGCGCAATCTCACTCATATGTCCTTTATAATGTTTAATCGCTTTCTCTATAATATCATGCTCCATTTCTGCAAAAGTACGTACATGCCCATCAGTATTCAAAAATTTTATCGATTCTTGCTCATTATCTTCTTGCATATTACCCTCAATGATATTGGGAACATTCATTAATGAATTTCCCATTAATTGCGGAAAGTCTCGAACAGTTAATAACGGTCCTTCACTGAGTAAAATCGCACGAAATAAAAAGGTTTCAAGCTCATTTCTATTGCCAGGCCAATCATACTGCATAAGCAAGGAAAGAGCAGAGCCTGCTAAACCATGGACATGTGATCGCCCTGTTTCTGTGATAATGCGATCAATCAAACGTTGTGTGATCTCTGGAAAATCATCCCTTAATTCTCGTAAAGCAGGAACGCTAATAGACAAGTGAGAAAATTGTTCAAACAAACTATGCAAAAAAAAGTTCTCATTAACCAAGTCCTTTAAACGCGATGTTGAAATAGCGATGATCCGAAAAGGAAAAAAATCTCCTTTTGTATCCCTTTCCCTTTCTTTAAGGTAATGAGCAAACCGTTTTTGCTGTATGGGCTCAAGTCGATCAATATCACAAAGGCAAAGTGTCCCTTTTTCAAGAGAAGAAACCAATGGTAGGAATTCTTTAAACCACTGCTGATTTTCTTCTTCTGGATCAACGATGGCTGAACATTGAAAGCGAACAAAAACACCCTCCGAAAATAATCCCTCATGATGAATAATCCGAGCTAATGTCTCACGTCCTGTTCCAGCTTCTCCCTCTATCAAAAGATTCTGTAAAGAAGTTGCTGCTTGTCTCGATTGTTCTAATACTATCTGCATAGCTCTACTTTTTACGCAAAGATCAGAAAACCGTAAATGATTCTCTTTTTTTCGCCGAATATCTCGAACCTCATGCTCCAAGGCAGAAATAAGAGCAAGGATATCCAAAGTAACTCTTACACGTAATAATGTTACTGGATGGATCCAATAATCAATAGCTCCAGCTGTTAAAGCTTTCTGGAGTAAATGCTGATTCTCTTGTTGTGCTATAACGACAATAGGAACAGAAACACCAGCAACTCTAATCATTTTAATCAAATCGCTCACACTCAAATCACTCATAACGACATCAAGGAGTGCAAGCACAATGTTTTTACGCCTGTGTAAAAGATCAATCGTACGGAGACCATTTTCTGCTTCAATGACACGATAACCAAAACCTCGCAGCATAGAAGAAAGTTCTATACGTCTTCCATAATCTTCACTCGCAACAAGAATGGGACCAACCATAATGTTAATAATCTCCTTTGAGACTACTTAGCAGCTTAATATAAAAATTGTTGTAAACCATAAGAAATATTTTACCTCTTGTGTTTCACTTACGAACTTCATCAAGCTGTCAATTAAATACAACATTAAGGCATTTTTTTCCATTTTTTTGCTTTTTCATTGATTTTTATCAAATTTTTCATATTGACTCATGGGGTAATTTAATAATGTTATAGAAACTAGAGAGCAAAATAATCTAAATAGAGTGCAATAAATGAAACATACCTATCATATTTTATGTCTTACAATTACCGCCTTGCTGTTAAGTGCCTGTAACTTTTCGCGATATTATAACTCAAATATGCCAACTGGAATTGATGGAAAATGGGTTGATGAGAATGGTATTATTTCTTCTTTCCACAATGGTGTTTTTGAAACGCATGCAGCAGATACAGAAGAAAAACTATCAGAAGGAGCATATAATTATCTCAATGCCCAAAATATAGAAATTGAAATACGCTCTATTCTCCGTGGAACAATTTCTAGAGTCAATTGTACAATGTCATATGACGCCACACAACTTCTCTGCACCTCACATACAGGAGCACAGTTTTTCCTTAAGCGGAAATCTTAAACAAAGTACAAGGGAAACCTCTCTTAAGAACAGAGGGAGCACACACATTAAGCAGGAGGCGGCATCCTTTCTCCTCCTGATAGAAAATCCTCTCTAAAATACGCAAAGAGGCTGGTATAATCTTTACCCTGAAAATTTTCTAAACATTATGAAATGCGTAAAATAATCATTTTCTTCCACAAAATATCAGTAAAGCCACCTCACAATAAAATTGTAACTTTGTATCATTCAATCTATTTCAACCTAAAATAACATTTTATTTGATAGGGAAGCTTAATCTAAGCAGCGCCAATGCGCAAAAGATCATGAAAATGAACAATTCCTATCGGTTTTTTATCTTCAACCACAAAAAATGCACCAATCTGATGATCATTAATAAAAGCTGTTGCTGCACCAACAAGTGTATTTGGCTTTACAACTTTAGGAGCTTTGGTCATCACCTCGTCAACATTAAATTTTGATAAATTAAAATGAATGTTACGTGCAAGATCGCCATCAGTTACAATTCCGATTAGTTCACCTTCTTGATTCACAACACCAACACAACCAAAATGTTTTTCCACCAAAACATTCATCGCTTCAGTCATAGCTGTTCCCTGCATAACCAAAGGAATATTATCACCCTCATGCATAATATCACACACGTATTTAAGGCTTGCACCAAGAGAACCACCAGGATGATATATTTTGAAATCCGTTGCGGTAAAACCACGCATTTCTAAAAGAGAAACCGCTAATGCATCTCCCATTGCCAATTGCATAATTGTTGAAGTTGTAGGGGCTAAACCATGGGGGCAAGCCTCTTCTATCTTTGGTAATAATAGTACAATATCAGCTTGTCGTCCTAACACAGAGTGCTTACTTGATGTCATCGCAATAAGGGGGATACGAAAACGCGCCGCATAACTTATAATACCACTTAACTCTTGAGTTTCACCAGACCATGATAAAGCAAGAATAACGTCATCAGAGCCAATCATACCAAGATCACCATGATTGGCTTCTGCAGCGTGAACAAAAAAGGCAGGTGTTCCAGTTGAGGCTAAGGTTGCTGCAATTTTTGTCCCTATATGACCACTTTTTCCAAGACCAGTAATAACCACATGTCCACGAGCATTTCTAATAGTTTGAACAGCCGCTTCAAAAGAAGAAGAAAGACTTTCCAGAAGAGCTTTTTCAAGAGCTTCAAGCCCCTGCTTTTCACTAGCAAGTGTTTTAAGCGCTGATGCTACTGCACCTTGCAAAGCCATATGAGGAGACGATATTGTCATAATCAAATTCGACCAATAAAATTAAGTGAGAGATCTATATCACTTTTCGACATTAATGGTTTCTAGTAAATTTTTCAATGAAGCAGAAACGTGGCTGTGCATATCAGCGCGTGCCAAAGAAAATGCAACGTTGGCTTCAATAAAACCAGCTTTAGAACCGCAATCAAAAGTGCGCCCTTTTACTTGCAAACCCCAAAAATCTTGCTCATTTGAAAGCCGTATCATAGCATCTGTTAATTGAATTTCATTTCCTGTTCCCCGTTCTTGAGTGGAAAGAATATTAAAAATTTCTGGCTGCAAAATATAACGTCCATTGATGTACAAATTTGATGGTGCCGTACCTTGTGCTGGTTTCTCTACCATTTTTGTGATTTCAAAACCATTTGCAATCTGTTTGCCTTTCCCAACAATACCATATTTATGTGTTTCTCTAGGATCGCATTCCTGAACTGCTATAATATTTCCCCCACCCACCTTTTCATAAAGGCTCATCATTTCAGAAAGACAGCCCTTTTTCGCTTGTATCAACATATCCGGTAATAACAAAGCAAAAGGTTCCCCTGCAACTAATTCACGTGCACACCAAAGAGCATGCCCTAATCCCAAAGGTTGTTGTTGCCGAGTGAAAGAAGTTGACCCTGGTAATGGCTGTAAACGGTATAAATGTGCAAGATCTTCTTTCTTTCCACATTCAGCAAGTGTCGTATATAATTCAACTTGCTCATCAAAATAATCCTCAATAACGGCTTTGTTACGTCCAGTTACAAAAATAAAATGCTCAATACCAGCTTCCCTCGCCTCATCCATAACATATTGAATAACAGGTTTATCAACAACTGTTAGCATTTCTTTAGGAATCGTTTTTGTCGCAGGAAGAAAACGCGTACCAAGACCTGCTACTGGGAATACTGCTTTCCGGATTTTACGCACACTCACCCTCCTCAATGAATTCATATAACTTTTTTGTTTTATTTATCATATGTTTTTACGAAATGGTAAAAAAGATATCTTATTGTTTTGATTATCATTATAATGAGCAATAAAAATGTAAAAAGAGTCTGAGAATTTATTGAAGGGATTAAAACGTATTATTTATTTCAGTTTTTTCCTCTTCTTGATCATATTATCGATTAAACTAAATACAAAATAAAGTTATTGCACATCTAATGAATTGAATATTAATGGGGATTTCAAAATGCAAAAAACAGAATTGAAGACTTTCTCTTTTTTAGAGAAGTCAATAGCTTGGAGAACTCTTCTCACTGGCTCTGCCGTTATTTTTTCTGCTTTTTTAATGTTTTTTGCACCCCTTTCATATGCTGATAGCGGATTTAAACACTGGATTAAAGAATTTAAAAAAATAGCTATTGCTCACAATATTACCCCCTCTACGTTTCATATGGCGTTTAAAGGTGTTAATGCCATTGATCCAGAAGTTCTAAAAAGCGCCGCATACCAACCGGAATTTGTTGCTCCTTCATGGAACTATTTCGATAATCGTGTCCATGATATTGCAATTGAGGAAGGACGACGCCAAACTCAAAAATGGAACAAATGGCTTCTTCAAATTGAAAAACGTTTTGGTGTTGATCGCAATATTCTGCTTGCTATTTGGTCAATGGAAAGCAACTATGGGAAGGTTTTAGCTAATAAAAGTGTAATGCGTGATACCATTCGCTCTCTTGCAACTTTAGCCTATGCTGATAAAAAACGTGCAAAATATGCATATACACAGCTGATTGCTGCTATGAAAATTCTACAAAGTGGCGAAATTAAACGCTCTCAACTCACTGGATCTTGGGCCGGTGCATTGGGGCATACACAATTTATTCCAAGCAGTTATCTCGCCTATGCAGTTGATATGGACCAAGATGGACGGCGTGATATCTGGAACTCTGTTCCAGATGCTCTGGCTACTGCTGCTAACCTTCTCCACAAAAATGGCTGGCAACCTAATCTTATTTGGGGAGTAGAGGTAAAAGTGCCGCAGGGGAAAACCCTTCCTGAAGGCTGGTATTCCTTTGAACAATGGAAAAAATTAGGTGTAAAACACGCAAATGGGCACCCTCTTCCTACATCAGCTGAACAAGCAATATTAAAATATCCAGATGGAGCAAAAGGACCTATATTTTTAGTCACAAAAAATTTCTTTGTTCTGAAACATTATAATAATGCAGATCGTTATGCGTTTGCTGTTGGCCTTCTTGCTGATCGCATTGCTGGACATCTTAGATTGGTAAATGATTGGCAAAGACCTTTTCAACCTCTTACTTTCCAGGAATGTAAAGAACTACAATCTCGCTTAAGTGCACTGGGCTATTATAAAGGGAATGTTGATGGAAAAATCGGAACAGCTTCTCGCAAAGCAATTAAAGCTTTTCAACTGCGTCACGGTCTAAAAGCAAATGGATATCCATCATCTCAAGTGCTTTTTCTCCTTCGCAAACAATAAGGGAGACTAAATTTTTGTCTTCTTTTCGCCTGATATACTTGACATTATTGCTGTTTTCACTTTCTATTGTGGGGATCTTACAGCCATCCCCAAGTAAAGCAACGAACTTCTTCAAATGGTTGTCACAACAAAACAAACAGACACAGCAGCCACCGCAAATTATAGAACAAAAAATAGACAAGCCGCAAAAAAAGATCGTAACACAAAAAAACATACAAAAGCTAAAAAATGAGAATGCAAAGCGCATTCTTGTCATAGGGGATTTTGCAGCTTCTGCTGTTGCTGATGCACTTAAGAAATTTTTTATAAATAATAGCGATATCGTTATCATGAACAACACAATGCCAGCTTCCGGCTTAGTTCGAACGGATTATTATTCTTGGCAAAGCAATATTTCTAAACTCATTGATCAAAATAGCCCCGATGTTATTATCATGATGATCGGTGCAAATGATAATCAACCCATCACAGACTCTCATAACATGATTAACACAGATCAGTCAGAATGGATACGCATCTACAAACAAAGAATTATCGAAATTACTGAAAGTCTTCACGCCTCTGGAAAATCATGGATATGGATAGGTCAGCCTTCTTTTGGAAATGATCTTTTGACACAAAAAATGAAAATTTTTAATGCGCTCTATAAACAAGAAACAGAAACAGCAGGAGGGTATTTTCTCGATATCTGGAGCGGCTTTAGTGATGAGACAGGAAATTTTTCTTTTTCAGGCTATGATATTAATGGAAAAATAACCAAATTACGCACCAATAATGGCATGCATTTCACCCCTGAAGGAAAGAAAAAACTTGCCTCTTATTTAGAAAAACCATTGAAAAATATTTCAAATTTTTATGCCTTTTCTCATGAAAATTCTTACTCAACCGATCAAGTTATTCAAAAACTTATACAAGAATCAGAGAATCAAGAGCGGAGTAAAATTATGCGTCAGCCTCCAATGAGCCTCGATGATATGGCACAAAAAAACACTCACCTTTTAGGCAAAAGAAAGTCAAGTTTTATAAAAAAATCATGGTTTCCACCAAATGGGCATCAAAAAGATCGAGCTGATAATTTTTCTTTCCCATAATGTCTATTTAAAATACAAAATCTATTTTCCTCTATAAACAAAAAGCGAATAAGATAAAAAACTCTGTTTACAGAGCTATAATGAAGAGAAAATTTGCATAAATCGCAACTGTACCTTTCGAATAATATGAAAACGGCATGGTGTTAACCATACCGTTATATCTTATAGTCCACGTTTGTTAATCATTGCCTCTGGTAAAGGCATTCGTCCCCGAAAAGCTTTATAAAGCTCCTCTGGATCACGACTTCCTCCAGCGGAGTAAATAAAACGTTTCAACTTATCAGCAAGCTCTGAATTAAAAACATCTCCCGTTTCTTCAAAAGCTTGAAAAGCATCAGCATCAAGGACTTCCGACCACATATAAGAATAGTAACCAGATGCGTAACCATCCCCCGCAAACACGTGCATAAAATGTGGGGGACGATGACGCATAATAATTGTATCAGGCATTTGCAGCTTTTCTAATTCTTGGCGTTCAAACACTGTTGGATCAGTGACTGTTTCGCCTTGATGAAAAGCCATATCCACTAAAGCTGATGAGATAAATTCAACGGCAGAAAATCCTGCATTAAATGTCTGTGCTACTAAGACTTTATCTATCAACTCTTGTGGCATAGGATGGCCTGTTTTTGTATGTATAGCATAAGATTTTAATATCTCTGGTACTGTTAACCAATGTTCGTAAAGTTGAGAAGGTAGCTCAACAAAATCACGTGAAACAGATGTTCCCGACACAGATGGCCATGTGACATCAGAAAGCAAACCATGCAATGCATGTCCAAATTCGTGGAAAAGCGTACGTGCATCATCAAGTGATAAAAGAGCAACTTCCCCTTTAGGTGGTTTAGCAAAATTACAAACATTGTAGATAATAGGCTTTTGTCCGCCATCCAATTTATGTTGTGATTGCAAACTACTCATCCACGCACCGGAGCGTTTTGAAGAACGTGCAAAATAATCACCAATAAAATGCCCAAGTAGACTTCCATCAGACTTTTTTACTTCCCACAAACGTGCATCAGGATGCCAAAGTGTAACAGCGTTTTTTTCTTCAAATGTAATGCTAAAGAGTTTTTCGGCTACCCCAAAAGCCGCTTTAATCATAAGATCAAGCTGAAAATAATATTTAATCTCAGCGCTATCGAAAGAAAGTTTTTCAGTGCGAAGCTTTTCAGCATAATAACGCCAATCCCAAGCAGCTAAAGATTCATTGCTGCCCTGATTGTTGGCAAAATTTTGTAAGTCAATTTGCTCAGTAGAAGCTTTCGCTCTTGCGCGCTTCCATACAGGCATAAGCAAATCCATAACGGAATCAACACTTTTAGCCATAGTATTATCGAGCTTCAAATCTGCGAAAGATTTATATCCCAATAATTTAGCCTGCTCATCTCGAAGCGCAACAATCTCTACAATAATTGTTTTATTATCATTCTTGTTATTATTTTCACCACGTTTAGCCCAAGCTTGGAATGCAACCTCACGCAAATCACGACGATCAGAGAATTTTAAAAAAGGTTCAACAATCGAACGTGCTAGTGTTAATGCATACGCTTCTTCATTGCCTCTTTCACACGCAATTTCCTTCATTGAAGCAATGAGATCTTGCGGTAAACCAGATAAGTCTGTTTGTTTTAAAAACAGAATCCATTCAGCTTCATCATTTAAGACATTTTGTCCAAAAGTAGCATTTAAAAAAGCAAGTCTTTCATTAATTTCCAAAAGCCGTTTCTTAGCTTTTTCATCGAGTTTTGCCCCATGACAAACAAACTTTTTCCACCATAATTCAAGAACACGTGTTGTTTCACTCTCAAATGTGCCCAACTGCGACTGTTTATAAAGCATATCTATTTTCGCAAATATCCGCGCATCCATCATCATTTTTGAAGAATAACGAGAAAGTTTTACAACGAACTCTTGCTCTAGCTGTTGAATTAATACATTCGTATGAGCACTGGTGCGTAAGAAAAATATTGAACAGACACGATCAAGCGCTTTGCCGCAAAGCTCAAAAGGCTGCAAAAAATTCTCAAGCGTTGGTGGTTCTTGCACCATCGCAATTGCCTCTAGTTCTTCTTCTGCTTCTTGAAGTGCCTGTTCAAAAGCGGGTTTAAAATCTTCGTCACTTATAGAAGAAAAATCAGGAAGACCTAAAAATCCCTTCCAGTCCAGCACTGCTGCTTTTGTCATAATACTTTATGTCTCCATTATAAATTTAAACTGTAACAATTATCTTTACGACACAAATTGATAACATACTAAAACTATTTCGTGAGTTTCAAAACTACCTTTCAAAACCCTATTGAATAAAAAACCTGAAAATCGTAAAGTTCTTTCATTCAAACCATATTATATTGAAGCAATAAAGATTATTCGCTCGCACATCACAATAGAATTGCATATTAACAAAAACACTTGGAGAAAAGCATAATCTCCACTCTTTATAAAATATTGCTTTAGATTCTTTTGAAAATCGCAAACTACATTAAAGAAATGATGGTAAAATCAGAACTGATTTTTACATTTACGTTTTTATATTATCCTCAAATTAAGCTGTATTCTCGTTTTAGTGATTCAGAAACTTGTTTATAACTTATAATTTATCCTTGACTTTACTTCAAATATTAACAATTGGGAATATAGCTGGGGAGTTTTTTTAAATCTTCCATAAACTTTTGTTTTTATCTCATCTATTATCTAGATTTACAACTCTCCAACTCTTCAGGAGGTACTTTATCATGACTGAAATCAAAACGGCCTTCGACTTCAAAAAATTTTCTCCTGAAGCTCTCGCTGAAAAGTTAAAGAACCAGCATTTTGCAGACTCTATTGATATCATCAATGAGCTCGATATCATGGAACGTGTAACTATTCTTAGTCTTCTGCCTCTTGATTATGTTATCGAACTTTTTGATAAACCAGAGCTTGAGCAACCTGCTGCCATCCTAGAACTTCTCCCTATAAATCGTGCTGTTGAAATTCTTGATGGCATGTCTGCCGATGCTGCTGCAGACGTCTTTCAAGAAATGGATAAGGAAACCCGTACACGACTTTATGCCTTGCTTAACCCCTTAACGCGCGCTGAACTTAAAAAACTCACCAGTTATCCTGATCATACAGCAGGAGCACTGATGACAACAGAGTTTATAGCCGTTCCTTCAAACTGGACCATACAAAAAACTTTGGATCACATTCGTGAGGTCGAGCGAACACGTGAAACAGTTTATACCAGCTATGTAATTGACCCCAAAACAGGTACTCTTCTCAAAGCTGTTTCCCTGCGTAACCTTATTCTTGCCTCACCTGATGAACAAATTCTTAATGTCCCTACCCATGACTCGCCCATTACAATATCACCTTTCACACATCATGAAGATATCGCACGCCTTTTCCAGCGCCATGATCTTCTCTCTGTGCCTGTAGTTGATGAAAGTAACCATGTCATTGGCATTGTAACCGTTGATGACGTGCTTGATACTATGGTCGATGAAATGAATGAAGATGCCTATAAATTTGGGGGTATGGAAGCGCTTAATAAGCCCTATATGCAAATTAAGTTTCCTGAAATGATG
This sequence comes from Bartonella sp. AP36NXGY, assembly GCF_042195865.1. Lineage (NCBI taxonomy): Bacteria > Pseudomonadati > Pseudomonadota > Alphaproteobacteria > Hyphomicrobiales > Bartonellaceae > Bartonella > Bartonella sp. AP36NXGY. The sequence goes on from NZ_JBHIPD010000004.1 coordinate 112,511, forward strand.
AAAAAACGCGGAGGCTGGCTCGCTTTACTCTTTATCGGTGAAATGCTGACAGCAAGCGCTATGCAACATTTCGAAACAGAACTCGAAAAAGCGATTATTCTTACACTGTTCATACCTCTCATTATGAGCTCAGGAGGAAATTCCGGCTCACAGGCTACATCCCTTATTATCCGTGCATTGGCTTTACGTGAACTCACGTTGAAAGACTGGTGGAAAGTGATCATTCGTGAAATTCCAACAGGACTATCCCTTGGTCTCTTACTAGGAATTATTGGTGTTACGCGCATTGCTCTTTGGCAAAAACTGGGTATCTACGACTATGGACAACATTGGATTGCTATTTCGACAACAGTGGGTACAGCTTTAGTTGGAATCGTTACCTTTGGTTCTCTTTCTGGATCTATGTTGCCTTTTATTCTTAAAGGTTTAAAATTTGATCCAGCAAGTGCTTCTGCTCCTTTTGTGGCAACTTTAGTAGATGTCATGGGCATTATAATCTATTTTTCTGTAGCTTCCCTCATTTTGTCAGGAACTCTTCTTTAAACATGTAAAGTAAAAACTCTTACTTATGGAAAGATCTTGTCATGTAACCTAAGATTCTTTCCATAAGAAAATAAGCTTTATTATTTATTTTCTAGCGCACCGCTCCATAGATAATTTATTATTTTTTTTGAATAACAGCTCCGAATGACGTAAATTTACCTCATCATAAAGCTTCTCATATTAAATCGATTAAAGTCATCTTCTTGCCAGTCACAAACGAGATCGGTGTATGGCTAAAAACTATTCAAGAAAAAATAAAATACTTCTTATATCTTCTTTCTCGTATCAAAAACTGGCGCAATATTGACAGCTGAGAAAGAATAATAATGATAATGCTCAACAGCTTTATATTTTTTCACAAAGGCGTTAATAGTATACTATTCGCGTATATTATATCATTTATGAGCCCTATCATGGAATGGATGTAGTGTACGTTAAGCAATCTCTCTTAAGTACATGAATATGTAACAACAAGTATATTCTGTTTAAAGTGTTCTGTTTGGCATGAAAAGCATGCTCCTATTAGAGAATACGATTAACAAAAGTGTGAGGGGCAAAGCATTATCTCCATGGTTTAAAAGATATTACTTTAGATGCCTTTGAAAGCATAAATTGGATTAACGGCAAAGATGGACATTTTCTTTGGATGCCTTCATATTCTTTCTAAATAAAACTGTATTCCGGGTTCATAAATAAATCAAACAGATATAACTCTTGCCCCAATCTGGCATACAAAAGCTAGAACTTCTTATAAAATTCTTAATCGTCTCAATATTTACCTCAAATACACGGTTGCATTAGATCTGGATTTTGATTGACAAGTTATAGAATAAGAAAAAGCTTTATTTAGAATAAGAATGTTGTACAGTTGTCAATAAATTGGCTATGGATTGAGAGATATTCCGGATTTTTATTAATCTCTTTGCAAAACAACAACAATAATATGGCTAGCTTTATACTTACTTACTCTTACAAGAGCTCATATAAACTCCTTGTGTCATATTGATAGAAATCAAGTTGACGGTGATTTTTTGGATAATTCTTAGCTCGAGAATAGAACATACGCACTATAAAAATCCTTTTACGAAGCTCCAGCAATTGAAGCTTAATAGAGCCTTAAAGACTTGGATAAATAGTTTTGTCATAAAAATATTGCCTCCATCTTCCAAAACTATAAAAAAACATGTAAAAGGTTTTTTAATAGTCAGGCAAAGAATGTAAAGACTTTGCCTCAAATGAAATTTCATTAAACGAAAAGAAGAAAATTTATGCAATTGCGTAACATTGCCATCATTGCCCACGTTGACCATGGGAAAACAACGCTTGTAGACGGACTTCTCAAGCAATCAGGAAACTTCCGTGATAATCAGCGTACAAGCGAACGTATGATGGATTCAAACGATATTGAGAAAGAACGCGGAATTACAATCCTAGCGAAAGTGACATCTGTTGTTTGGAAAGATACACGAATTAATATTGTTGATACACCAGGACACGCCGACTTTGGTGGAGAAGTTGAACGCATTCTAAATATGGTTGATGGAGCCATTGTACTTGTTGATGCTGCTGAAGGACCAATGCCACAAACAAAATTTGTCGTTGGCAAAGCATTGAAAGTAGGATTGCGCCCTATTGTTGCTATTAATAAAATTGACCGACCGGATGCACGCGTTGATGAAGTCATTAATGAGGTTTTTGACCTTTTCGCTGCTCTTGACGCAACCGATGAACAGCTTGATTTTCCTATTCTTTATGGATCTGGACGCGATGGATGGATGGCTGAAGCCCCTGAAGGACCAAAAGATCAGGGATTAGGTCCTTTATTTGATCTTGTGACGCAGCATGTCCCTTCTCCTAGTGTAGCAGAAGGACCGTTTCGCATGATTGGAACTATTCTTGAAGCGGATCCGTTTTTGGGACGAATTATTACAGGACGGATTCATTCTGGCTCTTTGAAACCCAATCAAAATGTCAAGGTTCTTGGACAAGATGGAAAACTTTTAGAAACTGGGCGTATTTCAAAAATTTTAGCGTTTCGTGGCTTAGAACGGCAACCTATTGAAGAAGGAAGTGCTGGTGATATTGTTGCGATTGCAGGTCTGCAAAAAGGTACCGTAGCTGATACTTTCTGTGATCCTACTGTCAATGAACCCCTTACTGCCCAACCAATTGATCCTCCTACTGTTACTATGAGTTTTCTCGTCAACGATAGTCCCCTTGCTGGAACTGAAGGCGATAAAGTAACAAGCCGTGTCATTCGTGACCGATTGTTAAAAGAAGCAGAAGGCAATGTCGCTCTTAAAATTGAAGAATCAGCCGATAAAGATTCTTTCTACGTTTCAGGACGAGGAGAATTACAGCTTGCAGTTCTCATTGAAAATATGCGCCGTGAAGGATTTGAACTTAGTGTTTCACGCCCACGTGTTGTTATGCAAAAAGATGAAAATGGAATAACTCTTGAGCCAATCGAAGAAGTTGTTATCGATGTTGATGAAGAATATTCCGGTACTGTTGTACAAAAAATGTCTGAACGTAAAGGCGAAATGGTGGAATTACGTCCTTCTGGAGGTAATCGTGTCCGCCTTGTCTTTTATGCACCAACCCGAGGACTCATTGGTTATCAATCTGAACTTTTAACGGACACACGTGGTACAGCAATTATGAATCGCCTTTTCCATGCTTATGAACCTTATAAAGGAGACATTGCTGGTCGTGTTAATGGTGTTATGATTTCAAATGACAACGGTGAATCTGTCGCTTATGCTCTTTTTAATCTTGAAGATCGTGGACCTATGATCATCGATGCGGGTGTGAAAGTCTATCAAGGTATGATTATTGGCATCCACTCACGAGATAATGACTTAGAAGTTAATGTGTTAAAAGGAAAAAAACTCACCAATATGCGCGCTTCTGGAAAAGATGAGGCCGTAAAGTTAACGCCTCCCATTAAAATGACGTTAGAACGCGCCTTATCGTGGATACAAGATGATGAGCTTGTAGAGGTAACCCCTAAAAATATTCGTCTCCGCAAGCTCTATCTTGATCCTAATGAACGTAAACGTTTTGAAAAAACACGTGCATCAATTTCAAATTAATTTCATAATCTCTTTGGTAAAATATTTAATTGTATTGAGCCTCACTATATTCCAGAAAGGATGTCTCTATGAATATTAAGGAAATACCCGTAGGCAAAAATCCACCAGAAGATATTAACGTTATTGTGGAAGTCTCCCTTGGTGGGCAGCCAATAAAATATGAGATGGATAAAAAGTCGGGTGCATTATTTGTTGACCGTTTTCTTCATACATCAATGGTTTATCCTGGAAATTACGGTTTTGTCCCTCATACGCTTTCAGATGATGGTGATCCTATTGATGTCCTTATCTGTAATACCCGTCCACTTATGCCTGGTTGTGTTATCAATGTTCGCCCCATCGGAGCTCTAATGATGGAAGATGATGGTGGTAAAGATGAAAAAATTATTGCCATTCCCACTACAAAATTAACAAAACGCTATATCAATATTCATGACTATACAGACCTGCCCGAGATTACACTCAAACAAATTGAACATTTCTTCAAGCATTACAAAGATCTGGAACCTGGAAAATGGGCTAAAATTGAAGGATGGCGTGATAAAAACTTTGCTCATGAATTAATTAAGCAAGCTGTTGAGCGCAATAACAAAATATAACGATTTAATAAAATAAAGCCTATTTTTTATAGGCTTTGTTATTTATTTTTTCTACGAGATGTAATCTCTAAAGGATTGCCATATCTGTTTTAGCTCTTCTAAATGTGTTGAAAAGTAAAGTTGTTTGTAGCGAGATATTGCACCGTTTTTCAGAGAAATAGAAGAAGATGGGATTCTCCACTGCTTCGCAAGAAATTTAATGAGAGCTTTATTCGCTTTTCCATCTTCAGGAACAGCACGAAGGCGTATAACCAGATATTGTTTTTCACCATCCCTACATTCAACCCCTATTATTTTGTCAACAGATGATTTTGGAATGAGATATACAAACAAAATCAAGTTATTTTTATCAACTTGATAAAACATGTATTCGCCTCAAGTAATATTTCTATACATACATGTTTGCGTAAACGCGCCACATAAAAGTACGAATAAAATAAATAATAATGAACACTACAATAGGTGAAATATCAATCGTTCCAAAATTTGGTAAAATTTGCCGGATACGGCTTAGAACGGGATTTGTAAGACGATATAGAAAGCTTCCTATCAAAACAACAAAGCGATTGCGCGAATTTATGATATTAAAGACATAAAGCCAAGAAAAAATGACACTCGCGATTAAAATATCAATATAAATCTCAAAAATCAAATCAATCGTTCGAAGCAATGCATAAATCATGCGTCATCCCTTTCAATCAAGGAAACAGAAGAGCGTATAGAAAACCTTCATTAAAGCAGGTCTGTGTATCAAAAAATGGTTTTATATTTCAATACTCTTTTTTCTTGAATAAAAACCAGACATCTAAATTCTTCATCTCTCTATTTAATGACGATGCAGTTAGAAAACAAATATCAAAATTAAAAATAGCACATAAAATAGAAGAAACGGCAAAAAATCTGAATATCCCTTATAGGATTAATCTTAAATCTCATCGTTTTAATTATTAATTATAAAAAACAAACAAACTAAAAACGGCCTTTTAAAGGCCGCTTTTAGTTTTAAAATTATTTCTGCAAAGCAGTCAAACGATTAAGAGCACTGCTAAAACCATCTAGCTGAACAAATAAATCATTCAAAGCTGGTTCACCTGCAGCAGCAATTGTCATCGCCAACTTTAACTGTTTTCCAGAACGTAAAGCTGCTACGTGATTTTTGTCAAAAACGACAGGAACCACACAACCTGCTGGTACACAAGTCCGGATACCGGTTTCGATAACAGCTTTTCCCTCATCAACTTGTAAACGAACAGGTTTAGAAACCAAAATGCCAAAAGGAACTGTTAAATTACCAGATACAACACCCTCAGCATCGAGAGTAAGGCCCATAGCCACAACAACACGCCCCTGCTCATTTACTTCTTGACGGTGCATAAAACAAATTCTTTTCCCTTCTTGTATACCACAGTTAATAGTCCACAAACCGTAGGTTTCAGTCAAAGAAGAAGCTCCATTTGGCAATGTCGCTGCCGCATCTTTTGATGCAGGAGGCTTTGAACTTGTTGCAAATGCAACAGATGAAATACTCAAGAGAGTAAAAACTATAAGTAAATTAAATAACTTTTTCATTTTATATTCCTGTTCTTTACATAAAAGATAAACATGTTTATTATTTATTATAATATAAAGCATCTTAATAAAAAAAGCTTTCTCATAATCATATAGCTTTTATAATGGTCTAAGGCTACCTCGAAATTCGCTGACAACTTTCGTATAAACGTGCTTTTTAAAAGAAACAGCAATCAACGGAAGGGTTTCTAGATCAATCCATTTCCATTGATCGAATTCCGCTTTATTGCCATCTGGTGGCGGATTAATCGCAATTTCAGAAAGCTTTCCTGTAAACTGGAAAGCAAACCATTTTTGTATTTGCCCACGATATTTATTTGTTAATGTGCACCCAATAAGTTCTTGTGGAAAATCATAATGGAACCAATTTTGTGCTTCTTTAATCAACTTTACAGATCGAATACCCGTTTCTTCATAAAGTTCACGATATGCCGCATCTAATGGTTTTTCATCTTCATCAATCCCTCCTTGAGGAAGCTGCCAACGATGAGATATGTCAATATCTGCATCTGCATGAATGGGCATCATTAAACGACGCCCAACCCACACTTTCCCCTCATGATTAAAGACAACAATCCCAACACATTTGCGATATGGAAGAATCTTCAAATTAATATCTGCATCCATTTAATATTCCTCAAAATCGCAAGCTATAGATATCAATTCTCACTTTAACACATCCTTATTGGGATCTGGTGGAAATGCTGCATTTGCCATTTCACCTCGTAACAGTTTATAAGCCTCATTCAATTGAATATCATCTTTAGGGTCTTTGGGAACAAAAGCAGCTGAACCAGATCCTTTATTACTCTCTCGTTTTCCTTTGATATGTCCTTTTAATGCAGACTCACCAACTTTTACATCATAACCTTTATATTTTTCAGGGAGTGGTTGCTCTACAATAATATCAGGTGTGATCCCTGTTCCTTGAATAGAAGTGCCTGATGGCGTGTAATAAAGTGCTGTTGTTAAGCGTAAAGCCCCATTTTCACCCAAAGGAATAATTGTTTGAACAGATCCTTTACCAAAAGACTGCGTCCCTAAAATTGTTGCACGACGATGATCTTGCAGTGCACCCGCAACAATTTCAGAAGCACTTGCTGAACCACCATTAATAAGAACAATGAGCGGTTTTCCATTAATGACATCACCTGGCTTCGCATCAAATCTTGTCACATCACTCTTTTTGCGCCCACGAGTCGACACAATTTCACCTTTATTGAGAAAAGCACTCGAAACATTAACAGCTTGATCTAAAAGCCCACCGGGATTAAGCCGCAAATCAAGGACGTAACCTTTTAGCTTATCTTCAGGAATTTTAGATTGGATATCTTTAATTGCCGCTAGAAGATTATTTAATGTCTGTTCAGAAAACTGGATAACTCTTAAATATCCAATATCACCTTCAACCCGATATTTCACCGCTTTTACTTTGATAATATCACGAACAATCTTCACTTCAAATGGCTTATCAACGCCAGAACGAATAATTGTTAAGGTAATTGGTGTTCCAGGAGCACCTCGCATCTTATTAACAGCTTCATTCAATGTTTGACCATTCGTTTGTACATCATCAATTTTTGAAATAAGGTCTCCTGCTAGAATACCTGCTTTTGAAGCGGGAGTATCATCCATTGGTGAAACAACTTTAATTAAGTTTTTTTCCATAGTGACCTCAATACCAAGACCTCCGAACTCTCCTTTCGTAGAATCCCGCATATCCTTGGCTTCTTCAGCATTCAAATAAGATGAATGAGGGTCCAGTGATGTGAGCATGCCATTGATAGCATTTTCAATAAGCTTTTTATCATCTGGAACTGTAACGTATTGCATACGCACACGCTCAAAAACATCGCCAAATATAGCTAGCTTTTTATATGCATTATCTTCATTATTCGCAGCAACAGACTGCACCATAATCATTGAACAGGCGCCGAGCAATACCCCAGCGACCAAAAGAATAACTTTACGAATCATTTTGGCTCCTTCTTATTTTTTCAGTCTGCCACCAAGGAGTTGAATTTACAGGTTTTCCCTGCTTTCTAAACTCAATGTAAAGCATTGGAGAAGTTTTTCCTATATCCAATGCAACACTGTTTGAAATAAATTGCATTTCCATTATACCCAGAGGCTCACCTGAAAGAACAAACTGCCCCTGTTTTACATTAATTCTCGACATTCCAGTAAGAATGATATGATAACCATTTCCAACATTGAGAATGATTAAATGTCCGTAAGAACGAAATGGCCCAGCAAAAGCAACAAAAGCATCCACAGGTGATATAACAACAGCTCCTGACTCTGTTTCTATCGTTTCACCAAAGCGCGTAATCTGCGAACTTTTGTTAGAGTGATGTATTCTTTTTCCTGAAACAGGAAAAAGTAAAGAACCTTTTCGGCTTTCAAAATTGGACTGTTCTAACAATTGCAAACTTTTCCGTACCTGTACTGATGCATCAGAGCTAAGTTTTGACTGACGGTCGAGCTCTAAAATCAATTCTTCTAAAGACTGCGCTTTTTTAGCAAGAGCAATATTTTTTTGTTGCTGTTCTGTAAGTTCTTTTTCTGATTTTTTTTGTAGTTTGTTTTTTTGGTCTAATAAAAGCTCTAGACGTTTTCGCTGCTCTGCTTGATTTTGCAGCTTTGTCTTTAATGCCTTATATTCCGTAGTAATGGAATTACTCAAATTGGTCAACTCCTTGAGTTTTTCTGTTAAATCTCGTGTTTTCTCTTGCATCTGAGGAATAACGGTACCTAATAAAACAGAACTACGTATAGAAGCCAACGCGTCCTCTGGCTGTATCATAAGAGCAGGAGGCGGATTCAATCCCATACGCTCCAAAATTGCAAGAACTTCCGCAAATTCAGCACGACGATTTTTTAAACGTTGATAGACTTGTACCCGCTTTTCTATCATTTTTTTAAGCTTTTCTTCCCTTTTAGCAATATCATCTGCTACTATACGTTCTTCTTTAGCCGCCTTTATGAGTGCATCACTCAAAACACGTTGATCTTTTTTTAAATGCTCAACTTGATGCATAAGAAAAGCAACACGCTCACGCGAAAGTGAAATATTTTGGCGAATTTCTCCTAATTCTTTATGGACTTCCGTACTCCTCATTGTATCTTCCGCATGCGATACAGAAAAGCAAAAAAATATACTCAAGAGCAGAATGACAAATATGACGCACTCCTCATATAAATATAGCATCTTTCTATGAAGAAGCTTTTTCATTTGCAAAAACCATGACACCTCATCGTATACATTAGAGATGCTTTAAATGGTGTCAGCTAAAACAATATTAATAAACATATAAATAAGTGCTAAAAATTGAACAAAAATATTAAAAACGATGATACGGATGATTATTTTCAATTGTTACAGCGCGGTAAAGTTGTTCTGTAAGAAGAATACGTGCAATTTGATGTGGCCACGTCATCAAACCAAAAGATAAAAGAAAATCAGCACGCTTCCTTATTTGTTCATTATGCCCATCAGGTCCTCCCAAAGCAATGACGACATCTCGAATGCCCTCATCACGATAACGCCTCAATTTTTCAGAAAAAGAAATTGACGAAATCGATTCTCCACGCTCATCTAACACAATTAATCGACATTTTTCAGGTAAAAATTCAATAAGTTTTCTCCCCTCTTCCTCCATACGTTGATAAACTGTTTGAGCACGACTTTCTGGTATCTCTTGTAACTTTTTTAAATGAAAGCCTACATCTCCAGAAATTTTAGAAAAACGATCCAAATAATGCTGAACTAATTTTTGCTCCGCCCCACTTTTCATACGACCAACCGCAAAAATAGAAATTTGCATTTTAATGATCTCCGAAGAGAAGCAAAGCCGTATCGTTTAAATCCGGCGTCATCCATATTTTTTCTAAATTATAAAAAAGACGAATTTCTGGACGAAAAAGATGAATGATAATATCACCTGTATCAATCAATACCCAGTCACCTCCAGCAAGCCCTTCTACACGCGCAAGCCCCTGCCCACTATCTTTCCAAGTATGTAATAAATGATCAGCAACAGACGATACATGACGCTGCGAATTTGCTGAAGCTATGACCATATAATCAGCCAAAGATGACTTCCCTCGAATATCAATAGCAACAATATCTTCTGCTTTTGTATCTTCTAAACTCTTGAGAATAACTTCAAGACTCTCACTAACAGAAAAAACTTTTTTTTCTTTTGAAGGCATAGTATCGTAAGAGTGTTTGTGTGCAATGTTTTTCAGATCAATATCCTTTCTTATCGTTGTGGAATCTAAAAAAGAGACTTCTCTAAAGAGAAACAGAATCTTATGAAATGTTCAAGAAAAATCATTCTTCTTCAAACGAAGGTTTGTTGAAGATTGAAAAGATAAAGGTCCATGCAAATAAGTCCAAACTGGTGGCTTGATAAAAGGTAATCGCTTACTTTCTCTCTCATCCAAACGAAAACGGCGATAAATATGTGCCATAGGAGAGGAAAGTGCTGACCAATTGCCTAAAGGACGATCAATAATCGCAATAGGAAGCATAGAGACGATATCATGCCATCGATACCAATGATGTATCGTCGCAAAACTATCTGCCCCCATAATCCATACAAAATTTACGCCACTGTAATGAGTAAGAATATGAAAAATCGTATCTACCGATACTTTGCTCCCTATAGCTTTTTCAAAACCTGTCAAGCGAATTTTCGGATGGTCAATAAGTTTAAAACTTAATCGCATTCTCTCCTCTAAAGGGAGCAACTGTGTACAATCCTTTAAAGGATTTCCTGGAGTGATCATCCACCATAACTGATCAAGATGCAAACGCCGAATGGCAATTTTTGCAACAAGAAGATGCCCCGCATGCGGTGGATTAAAGGAACCACCAAAAAGACCCACAACATTAGATCTTTCAACATGTGGCATACAATTTTTCCATGGAAAAAATGGTGTTCTCAAGCTCTAACCTGACCATTTCCTTTAACGTGATATTGAAATGATGTTAGCTGTTCAACACCTATGGGACCACGTGCATGCATTTTTCCTGTTGCGATACCAATTTCCATTCCAAAACCAAATTCACCTCCATCAGCAAATTGTGTAGATGCATTGTGTAATAAAATAGCTGAATCTAAATGATTAAAAAAATTCTTCACCACTTCCAAATCCTCAGCAATAATCGATTCCGTATGTCCTGATGAATAACGCTTGATATGAGCAATGGCTCCCTCAACACCCTCAACCGTTTTAACAGAAAGAATAGCATCAAGATATTCATGCGACCAATCTTCTTCAGAAGCTAATTTGACATCTGGCATAAGAAAAACAATATCTTCTGTGGCACGAATTTCACACCCCTTTTCCTGTAAAGCAGTTAAAACAGGAAGAAATTTTTTTAATGCTTGGCTGTCAATGAGAACTGTCTCAACAGCACCGCATATCCCTGTTCGCCGCAGCTTTGCATTTAAAACAATATTGCGTGCCATATCTAAATCTGCCGATTTATCAATATAAATATGACAAAGTCCCTCCAAATGAGCAAAAATTGGAACACGTGCATCAGACTGAACACGAGCAACAAGGCTCTTTCCACCACGTGGTACGATCACATCAATCGCTCCATCCAACCCTTTGAGCATTTCCCCAACGGCAGCACGATCTGTCGTTCCAACCATTTGGATAGCATCTTTGGGTAAACCAGAGCGCTCTAAACCTTGTACCAAAGCTAAATGAAGAGCATGAGAAGAATGAAAGCTATCCGAACCACCGCGCAAAATCGCAGCATTACCTGCTTTTAAGCACAAAGAACTCGCATCAACTGTAACATTGGGACGACTTTCATAAATAATGCCAATCACACCAAGAGGTGTTCGTACACGACTTATATGAAGCCCATTTGGACGCGTCCATTCATCCATCACTTGTCCAACAGGATCAGATAAACGAGCAACTTGGCGAACACTGTCTATCATTGCACGTAAACGCAAATCATCTAATTTTAGCCGATCAATCATTGCAGCTTTCAAATTATTCTGAGCAGCATTCTCTAAATCTTGACAATTCGCCCGTAAAATTTCATCTGACTGAGCCTCTAAACTTAAAGCGATCATTTCTAATGCATTGTTCTTTTGCTCAGAAGAAGCAACAGCCAATGCTGCAGCGGCATAGCGTGCTTTTTGTCCCATATCTTTCATTTTTTCTTCTAAAGTCATCGTAACATCCACTCTGCCAAAACAATAAAAACAAAAGTAACTTTTTTAAACAGAATTGATCAAGAAACGTACAATCATATCATTACGATGCACCATAGCAGAGCGCGCCTCATACCCAAGAATAGCTTCGATTTCTTCACTTTTATGTCCTATAATGCGTACAGCCTCATCTTTGTCATAGCTTACAAGTCCACGCGCAATCTCAACTCCATCTGTACCAACAATTGCAACCGTATCCCCACGCTGGAAATTTCCCTCAACGGCAATAACCCCTGCAGCTAATAATGATTTTCCTGATTCAAGAGCCCTAATGGCTCCTTGATCAATCGTCAAAACACCAGATGGATCTAAATGACCAGAAATCCATGTTTTCCAAGCATTGACAGATTTCTTACTTGCCGCAAAAAAACTCTTGCGTTCACCTTTGTCAATTGCAGCAAGAGGATTCATACGCTTGCCTGAGGTGATAATCATCGCCGTTCCAGCAGCATTAGCTATTTTTCCGGCTTCAAGCTTAGTCTTCATTCCTCCCCGTGAAAACTCTGAAGCAGCAACATCTGCCATTTTTTCGATATCATGCGTAATGGATGCAACAAAAGGTATAAATTCAGCCGTAGGATCACTATGGGGAGACTTTGTATAAAGACCATCAATATCGGATAAAAGTATTAAAAGATCTGCCCTCACCATTGTTGCCACACGTGCAGCTAAACGATCATTATCACCATAACGAATTTCAGTTGTTGCAACAGTATCATTCTCATTAATAACAGGCACAGCTCCCAAATATAAAAGCGTCTCAATCGTTGCACGTGCATTGAGATAACGCCTTCGCTCCTCCGTATCAAATAAAGTGAGCAAAATTTGGCCTGTTTTGAGCCCATGTTGAGCAAGCGCATCACCATAGGTTTTTGCTAACTCAATTTGCCCCAAAGCAGCACATGCCTGGCTTTCTTCCAATTTCAAAGCCCCCTTAGGAAGCTGTAGCAATGTCCTTCCTAAAGCAATAGCACCTGAAGACACCAATAATATCTCTACGCCTCCTTTGTGTAATTCAACAACATCATTGATCAAGCTTTTAAGCCATTCAACCCGTAAACCCGCCTGAGGATCAACCAAAAGGGCAGATCCAATCTTGACCACAATACGTTTATAGTGTGTAAGTTTTTGCGATCCAACAGCCATCTCAATCAACCTTGCTATCCCCACTGATCTCCTCTTTGCGTGACATTTCAATAATATGTGCACCAGCACGCAGCACATTTTCTAAACCTTCGCGGCTAACCGCAGAAAACATCATAACTGGTTGATCCGCTGCTCTTTGCAAAGCTTCCCGTTTAGCTTCACGCTCTTCAATTGTCAGAGTATCTATCTGGCTTAAAGCAACAATTTCAGTTTTATCACTTAGATTATTTCCATATGCCTCAAGTTCATGACGCACAATTTGATATGCTTTTGCTACATCTTCTTCTTGAGAAGAAATTAGATGAAGCAGTACGCGACAACGTTCCACATGTCCTAAAAAACGATCTCCAATTCCCACACCTTCATGCGCTCCTTCAATTAATCCTGGAATATCAGCCAAAACAAATTCACGACCATCAATACGTACAACACCAAGATGAGGATGTAGAGTGGTAAAAGGATAATCTGCAACTTTTGGTTTTGCAGCCGTTACAGAAGCTAAAAAAGTTGATTTTCCAGCATTTGGTAAACCAACAAGCCCCGCATCAGCAATTAACTTCAAACGAAGCCATATTGCACGCTCTTCTCCAGACAAACCTGGATTTGCACGACGCGGTGCCCGATTTGTCGATGTTGTAAAGTGAAGATTGCCAAAACCGCCATTCCCTCCTTTTGCAAGGCGATAGCGCTGTCCCACTTCCGTTAAATCACATATTAACGTTGTATTATCTTCTTCAAAAATTTGCGTCCCAACCGGAACTTTAAGGATGACATCATCACCCTTCTCACCCGTCATATTACGCCCCTTGCCATGTCCCCCTGTTTTTGCTTTAAAATGCTGCTGGTACCGATAATCAATCAGCGTGTTAAGTCCATCAACAACAAGAGCCCAGACATCACCACCCCGTCCTCCATTCCCTCCATCAGGCCCCCCAAATTCTATGAATTTTTCACGGCGAAATGATACTGCTCCAGAACCTCCATTACCAGAACGAATATAAACTTTAGCTTGATCAAGAAATTTCATTGGAAACACTCACTGAGGAATCAATCTCTCTACCTCTATAGGCAATACATTAATTTTACCAGTTTTTCATCATTGATAACAGAAAAACTGTCACTATCGCTGATAACTCTTTGAGAAAAAAATCATCGCATTTAAATAGGTTAAGTAAAATTAAGTCTTCTTAAAAGAAGGTGCTATTCTTGTACTTTTGTTTTTCCCTTAAATTCAAGTGCTAGAAGATAAAGCTCTACTGATTCTGATCGGCTTGCGGGTGGTTTAACATGGTAGACTTTTTTAAAATGCTGTTTTAATCTTGCAAGAAGAGTGTTTTCTGCTCCCCCTTGAAAAGCCTTTGCTAAAAAATATCCCCCAGGCTTGAGAACCGAAAGAGCAAAATCAGCCGCAACTTCACATAAATAAATCGTTCTTAAATGATCCGTCTGACGATGACCTGTTGTTGGCGCTGCCATATCAGAAAGAACCACATCCGGTTTTGTCCCTAAAGTTTCAATTAATTTCTGCGGTGCATCTGTATGCAAAAAATCCATTTCCAACATGGCAACTCTAGGCAATGGATCAACATGTAAATAATCAATACCAACAACGCTAGGATCCTCATCACTTGACCCTACTATACGCTCAACCACCTGACACCAGCCTCCAGGTGCTGCTCCTAGATCAATAACCTTTTGGCCTTTTTTCAAAAACCTATAGCGCTCATTAATTTCAATGAGTTTATAAGCCGCACGCGAACGATAACCATCTACTTTTGATTGATGGACATAAGGATCATTCAGATGCCTCTCTAACCATCGTCGTGATGAAGCTTTAATGGTTCCTGCTTTCTTTTTTACGCGCTGATATAATTCATGTGACCCTGAACCTCCATAGCCACCTCTTGGTGTTTTTGTTGTTTTTTTCATCGTTATTCATTGTCTCCATATTTAATTCTCTAACGCTTGAAATCTCTGCTCTTTCTATGACGACACCATACTCCATCGCGTAACATCAGCTCTATCAAAATTCCTTCCCTTAATCCACGATCAGCAACTCTTAAACGCTGACTTGGCCAAACTTCCCGAATAACATCTAAAATTGCACAACCAGCTAAAACTAAATCTGCTCTCTCGCGTCCAATAAAAGGACTTATGACACGTTTTTCTATATCCCATGATAATAGGCGTTGTGTCATAAGTGTAATGTCTGCATCATTCATCCAAATGCCATCCACTTTTTTCCTATCATAACGCTCTAAATTAAGATACATTCCTGCTAAAGTCGTAACCGTACCGGAGGTTCCCAAAAGATGAAACTTCGAACCTTGTGCTAACTCTCCTAATTTATGACGATCTGAAAAATTATTTAATAACCCTCGCACATAGCTTTTCATTTTTTCAAAATCGTCTAAGCTAATATCATTCCCTCCAAAACGTTCAGCAAGCGTAACAACACCAACAGGAAGAGAAGTCCAAGCGATAATTTGTCGAGCTAAACGAAAAGAACGCTTTTGAGAAACATCCAGTAGCACAATTTCTGATGATCCTCCTCCAATATCAAAAAGCACAATTGCGTCAGTATTTGGTTCAACAAGTGTACTACACCCTGTAACAGCAAAACGCGCTTCTGTTTGCCGATCAACAATTTCCAATTCAAGACCTGTCTCCTCCAAAACACGCTGAATAAAATGTCTACCATTTTCTGCAGAACGACAAGCTTCCGTTGCAATCAAGCGATAACGCTTAATATGCCTTTGTTTTAGCTTTAAATGACAAATCTTTAATGCTTCAATCGCACGATCCATAGCTTGTGTATTAAGAAAACCGTTATTTATTAAACCTTCTCCCAATCGTACAATACGAGAAAAAGCATCAACAACACGAAAATATCCAGGTTTACTGGGAGATGCGATAAGAAGACGACAATTATTTGTTCCGAGATCAAGTGCCGCATAAAGAGGTGGAGATTTTACTGAATGGAACCGTCGAAGAAAAGGTGCTTTGAGTTTTTTTGTTTTTTGAGCACCTATCATTATCTGATTATGAAACTCAAAAGCTGCCTCAGATTGAACAAAAACCTGTTTCTGTTCATAATGTTTTTTTCTCTGTTGTCTCTTTATATCAACAAGGACAGAGTATGCCTCTGTTCGTGACAATGCAGAAAGATTATTTGTATTACTACCGCACTGATCATACAACTGATCTGCTTTGGTATCGTATATTTCTCCTTGCTTTAACTCTTTTGAACCATAATTTAACGGGGTCATGTCCCTTATCCCTTGAGAGTCCCCCAATAAATAAACGCGAAAACTCTTCTGCTCATTCCTAAATAAAGCAATAATGCAGCATCAAATGATATATACAAGAAATCATTCTTTCTTTTTCTATCATTAAAATTTTCTACACTAACATCATTCAGTTTTTTGTATAATCTTTCGGTTGTTTCCGTGAAATCATGCATCTCTTTATGAACTTAAAACTATAAATTAATCGTTTACGTTCACATCAATTTTTATAAATTATGCTCTTTTCTTGATACCATTCACACGGAGCACACCTCTATTGTAACAAACCTACACTATCATACTATTTGCTGACTCTTAAGGTTACAACAACCTATACATTAGTACGGTTTATAAGAAAAAAATTTTTTTTGTTATCCACACACAAACCTCGTTTGTTATATGCAATGAAATGGCTTTGATTATGCTGGAATAAAAGTTCCGTAGTACTACAAAATGCAATTACAATAGCTGTTATTTCGTGAATACCAATAAAAACTATCGTTCAAAAAAAACTCTAGAATTATAAATTTATCTGAAAAATATTAATGCTTAATCAGACCGCTTTAAAAATCCATTTTAAGCTTAAAAAAAGAATTTAGTCTACTCATTATTGTAAGGAATAAATCGAGTATTTCTAATCTTTTTTACTTTTAATAACTAACGAAATCATTCTTTAAGCATTACGGGAAACACTAACTTTATTTTCTATTACATATAAATAACTTACTGTGACTTTATATTCATAAAACTCTTACTCTTTCCAATAAATCACCTCGATATCATATTATATAAAACTTCTTACTTATTTGACCTTATAATTTACACTCAGAAATATAATACAACAATTTATGGAAAAATGACTCTTGTTAAAAATACTCGATGAATTCTAAGGACGGAAAGAATTAAGTGCTGCATTTAACCCTTTAAATGGTACAGTAAAAGAAAATACCTTACCTTCTTTAGTTTTATAGGAAATACGTACCTTATTGTTCTGCTCTATTTGTTTAGTCAAAACCGGCCCTACAGGTGATTGTGCCAAACAAACCGTTTCATTACATTGCGTATAATTAATAAGAACAGGTTTTTTAACACCTTTTACAAACATTTGAATCGGAACATTTATATCAGAATTTGGCAATGTTCGAAAAAGCATCACTGCTTGACCACTTGTCGTAGAAACAAGAGACCAACTAAAAATGGTATTTCCTTCTTGATCATGAACCGTCTGTGTCACATTACATATACCTTGCTTATGTTTAAGCTTTTGTTTTTCGTCACAAATCAAAGTCCAATCATAAAACTGCATAATAATTCGACGTGTTTCGCCAGGTTCTCCCTTAGGTATCGATAAGTGCGGTGGATGCACTGTATAAATATTATTGTTCTCGTTGGCAAAGCTTTCGCTCTTGCCTATTAAGGCAAGAGCAAACAGCAGAACCTTTACTAACATACTTCTCGTTTTTACAATAACAGCCATTTTTTCTATTATCATCTCAACCTCAGAGTAATTCCAGCACCTATTCCCCAATGACCTCCAGCACTTGTCACAGATACATTCGAGCGAATATTTCCATCTTCAGATGTATAACCAGCACCAATAGCAAGTGCAGATTGACTGCGCCATAAACCACTCCCAAATGAAACACTTAAAGATCCTGGTATATCATAGTAACGTAAGTTGGACACCGCTAGACCAATAGCAGCAGCTTGTCTTGCTTCTTTCCGAACATCCTGAATAGCATAATTCAATGTCTCAAACTTCATATCCGTATAGGATTTCGACTCGTTAACACCATCATTGACAAGACCACTAACTTTCTCATCCGTATACTTATTGGCATCTTCAAGAACTATCTTCATCTGCTCTTCA